>NZ_JBEPEL010000016.1:0-98677 GCF_040300825.1 Streptomyces sp. NPDC000229 | reverse complement strand
CCCTGCCTTCGGCGGGGGGACCCCCACCTCCGCCTTGCATCTGCACGCACCAGACCCCGCTCGCTGATCCGGCCTGATCCAAAAGACACGCCCTAGCCGCCGGTGGGGGCAGGCGGGCGGGTGGGGGCCGGTTGGTGCGCGCATGTTACTCACCAGTAGAGCGGTGGCGTAAGAGGCATTCAACCGACTGGACGGCAGGTTCGATGATCGGCCGCCTCGGCGGACCCCGGCGCGCTGTGCTTCCGTCCCGGCGGCCCCCAGGGGTGCGACCACGCCAGAGCCGCCCCGCCCGCGCCGGGCCCGGCACTGCACGCGTACGAGCGAGGCGCGGGCGACACCATGCCGCTGCTTCCCGGCCGGTGACCGACCCGGGGCCGACTCCGCCGGCGTCAGCGACCCTTGCGTACCCGGGCCGCGGCGCGGGCTTCCGCGGTCCTGCGGGCCTCGGCGGCCTTGCGGGACTCCTTCGCGGGGCGGCCCGGACGGGTGCCGAGGCCGCGGAAGGGCGCGTTGCCGTTGGCGGTTGCCGCCCCCGTCGGCGGGCGCTTCGCCCCCGTGATGGCGGTCAGCTTCTCCTCGCCGGAGCGCACCTGTGTGACCGTCGGCCGGATCCCGGCCTCGGACATCATCCGGTTCACGTCGCGCCGTTGACCGGGAGTGACCAGGGTGACCACCTTCCCGGACTCCCCGGCGCGCGCCGTGCGCCCGCCCCGGTGCAGGTAGTCCTTGGCGTCGGCCGGCGGGTCGACGTTGACGACGAGGTCGAGCGCGTCGATGTGAATGCCCCGCGCCGCGACGTTGGTGGCCACCAGCACGGTGATCTCACCGTCCTTGAACCGGCCGAGCGTGTGCGTGCGCTGCGGCTGTGACTTTCCGCTGTGGAGGGCGGCCGCCCGTACGCCGCCGGCCCGCAGATGACGGGTGAACTGGTCCACACCGGCCTTGGTGTCCAGGAACATCAGTACCCGGCCGTCCCGCGCGGCGATTTCGGTCGCGGTCGCGTACTTGTCGGCGGCGTGGATGTTCAGCACGTGGTGTTCCATCGTGGTGACCGAACCCGCCAGCCGGTCGACCGAGGCGAGCACCGGGTCGTGCAGGTAGCCGCGCACCAGCTGGTCGACGTTGCGGTCGAGCGTGGCCGAGAACAGCAGCCGCTGCCCGTCGGCGCGGACCTGGTCGAGGATGTCCGAGACCTGTGGCAGGAACCCCAGGTCGCACATCTGGTCCGCCTCGTCCAGCACGGTGATCCGCACCTGACTGAGGTGGCAGTCCCGGCGCGACACGAGGTCGGTCAGCCGCCCCGGCGTCGCGATGACCACGTCTGCGCCGGTCCGCAGCAGCGCCACCTGCTGGTTGATCGACAGCCCGCCGACCACCGTCGCCAGTCGTACGTTCAGCGCCTGCGCGTACGGCGCCAGCGCGTCGCTCACCTGCTGCGCGAGTTCCCGGGTCGGCACCAGGACCAGCGCGAGCGGCCGCTTCGGCTCCGCTCGCAGGCCCGCCGTCCGGACGAGCAGCGCCAGCCCGAAGGCGAGCGTCTTGCCGGAGCCGGTCCGCGCACGGCCGAGAACGTCGCGGCCCGCCAGCGCGTTGGGCAGTGTGGCGGCCTGGATCGGGAAGGGCTCCTTCACCCCGAGGCCGGTCATCGTCTCCATCAGCCGCGGCGGCAGCCCGAGTGCGCCGAAGGACTCGGCCGGCGGCAGGCCCGGGGCCACCGTCTGCGGCGTCGAGAGCTCGCCCTGCGGCGCTGTCGCCCGCTGGGGCTTGCCGGCACGGGACGGGCCAGGGGCCGGCGGCTTCGCGTTCATGGGGAACCTTCCTCGGTCGGGCGCCCGGAACGCACCGGGGCCCGTACCCCTTGGTACGGGCCCCGGCGGTGTCGAAGCGTGCCTTCCAATTTACCAGCGGTCGCCCGGATGCCTGCCGCCCTGCCGTCCGGTCCACCGAACGGTGGCGCATGGCCCGGCCGGGTTCATGTCTCGGCGCTACGCGCGGGCCTCGCCGGAACCCATGCCCGCTCAGCGGCGTCCCCGGGACTCACCGGCCTTCGCGTCGGCGGCCACGGACGCCACGATCTCGGGATCCTCGCCCGTCAGTTCCGCGATGCGGTGCGGCGGAACCCCTGCGGCCACGGCCCGGGACAGCAGCGCGTCCCGCTCACCCGTGCAGTCGCGGTAGGCCAGCAGTTCCTCCTCGACACCGGCGAGGGCTCCGGGCGCGAGGGCATGGCGCAGCCGGATCAGCTCCTCCTCGCTCAGGGGAACGGGCAGCTTCTCCACTCCGTCCGGGATGCTCCCCGTCTCCTCGGGCGGCAGCAGCCGCAGCGCGGCCGAGGCCGCCGTGACACCGTGAGCGTCGAGCCAGGCCCGTACCGCGGGGGTCTCCAGACACGTGAGTTCTCCCACAGCGGCGACGGGTGTGCCCAAGAGGGTCGCCGAGCCGTCCGCGAGAAACAGGTAGGCGTCGTCGGTCATGCTCGTCTCCTTCGCAGACGCGATGGTCAGGTGCTGTCCTCCCTACCCCCTCCCGCGCGAGACACCGGTCGGCGGACCACGCCCTGTGCCCCACGCCCTGTGCCCCACGCCCTGCGCCCCACGCCCGGAGCCTGTCGACCCGGAGCACGCGCCGGGCGGTCGGCGCGCCGAGCGGTGGCCCGGCTGCCGCCGTGCGCGACGCCGACCTGATCGGCCGGCTCACGTACCTGGACGGCCGGCCGGTGTCATCGACGCGCGCCGCGCGCGGGCACGGCGCACGCCGCCGTACCGCCCGGCATCCGGTGGCGGTTGTCCGCGACCAGCCGGTAGGCGACATGGGCGACCGACCGCACCGGGCGCAGCATGAGCAGCGCCCCCAGTGGCGCCCAGCCTCGGCCCGCGCGCAGCAGGATCTTCGCCACGGCCTGGGCACCGCCGTACACCCGGCCGACAGGAGTCACCCACAACACCTCGTGGCCGGCGCGCTCCGGCGTCACCCCCAGCGAGGCCAAGTCCGCGAACTGCCACGGGACGATGTCGCAGTCGGGTCGCAGGCGACTCTCGACGAACGTCACGGACCTCGTGCAGAAGCCGCAGTCACCGTCGAAGACGAGCACAGGTCGAGTGCGCATGTGCCCATGATGCCGAACCACCCTGCCGGGAGGGACCAGTGGGCTCCTCTCAGGCGCGCCCCTCGAGGGCCGTCCGATTGCCGGTCCCGGCAATGCATGAGACCGGTCCCCCTGGGTAGCCGCGGTTCATCGGCTTGTCGGGGGACAAAGGCGAAGGTCGACGGGTAATGGGAGGGAAGAAGCATGACGGTGATGGCGGCCAAGCGCGCGACGACCACGGACACGGGTGTGACGACCCTGCCCGAGATTGCCAACCCTCAGCAGGTCGCCCCTCGGGACGCGCGGAATCTGTCGAAGCTGTTCTTCGACCAGCTCGCTGTACTCGAAGAAGGCACCCACGAGTACCAGGACGTTCGCAACACGCTGATCGAGATGAACATGTCTCTCGTCCGCTACGCGGCCGGCCGGTTCCGCAGCCGGGGCGCGGACGAGATGGAGGACATCGTCCAGGTCGGAATGATCGGCCTGATCAAGGCGATCGACCGCTTCGAACTCTCGCGCGAGGTGGAATTCACCAGCTTCGCCGTGCCGTACATCGTCGGCGAGATCAAGAGGTTCTTCCGCGACACATCGTGGGCCGTCCACGTACCGCGGCGCCTTCAGGAAGTGCGCATCCAGCTCGCCCGTGCCACCGAAGAACTGCGCACGCGTCTGGGGCGCACGCCCACGGTCAAGGAACTGGCCACGCTGATGAGCCTCTCCGAAGAGGAGGTCATCGAGGCCCGCCTGGCGTCCAACGGCTACAACTCCAGCTCCCTGGACGCCGCCATCAACAACGACAGCGAGGACGGCGAGGCCGCCCTGGCCAACTTCATCGGCGCCGAGGACCCGGCCATGGAGCTCGTGGAGGACTTCCACGCTCTCGCCCCGCTGATCGCCGACCTCGATGACCGTGACCGCCAGATCATCCACATGCGGTTCGTCGAAGAGCTCACCCAGTCGCAGATCGGCGAACGACTCGGCTGCTCCCAGATGCACGTCTCCCGTCTCCTCACCCGCACCCTGAAGCGTCTGCGGGAAGGGATGCTCACCACGCGCTGACACTCCTCCCGTCGAGGAGTTCCCCGATGCTCTCGGCCCGGCGCCGAGGACGCAGGCCGGTGCCGACCGGAGCCTGCGGTGCCGGCCCGAGAGCATCGGGGCATACGGCTGCCGCGCGATTCTCGCCGTCACCACGGGGCTGAGTGCCGTCAACGGGGACGAATGCCGTCACCACGGGCCGAACGCCGTCACCACGGGGCTGAGTGCCGTCAACGGGGACGAATGCCGTCACCAAGGGACGAAGACGTGCACCGTCTTGCCGACCGCCTCCGGCGAGATGATGGTCTGCTCGGCGACGGTTTCGATCAGGTGCCATCCGATCCCGCCACGACCGGCGAGGTCGAGCGGGCGCGGCTGCGGTGCCGCGGGATTCGTGTCGCTCAGGGCTACCTGCACGGTGTCGGCCACTGCCCTGAGACGGAGACTGAACGGGCCGGGTGCGAAGGCGAAAGCGTTGGAGGCCAGCTCGGCGACCACCAGCTGCACATCGTGGTGCGCGTCCGGCGAGGCCGGCCGCTGCATGCGCTCCAGGCCCCGGAGGAAGACACCGGCACCTTCCCTGGCGTCGGTCACGTCGCTCAGCACGCCCTCGAAGTGCCAGGTCTGTTCAACGCTCAAGGCATTCAACAGCCCGTCACCCTGTAGCCGGTCGGGGTCAGCGGCCATGTCGCTCTCCTTCCGCTTCCGGTGTGCCTGTGGCCTTTCTCGACTGCCCGCTTTCTCGGGGCCCATGTCCGAGTTGCTGCTTTCGTATGGGTTGGGGGGTGAATGCTTCAGGTGCTGCGCCGTACGGTCACCGGCCGGGGCCCCGGACCTCGGCCGGTCGCCGGCGCGTCCCGCCCGCCACCCTGGCCGGGACGCGTCGGCTCCTGCTGCGTGCGGTCGGGGACGACGGCATCGCGCGGGTGCCGGGCGCGGGCGTCGTCGCCTCACCGCCCGGCCCCTGGGCGCCCGCGGCGCCCGCGGTCACCACGGCAGGCGCGTACGCACGGCCTTCCCACCGTCGGGGGCGGGCAGGACACTTACGTCGTCGGCGAGCCGCGTGATCAGGGCCCAGCCCCAACCGCCGCGTGCGCCGGTGATGTCGGGGGTGCGTGGCTGAGGAGGCTCGGCACTGGTGTCGCGCACTTCGACCAGTACGCCGCCTTCGTATGCCGCCAGGCACAGGGTGCACGGTCCGGCGGTATGGCGGACGGCATTGGTGACCAGTTCGCTCGCCACGAGCAGTACCGCGTCCGTCGCGGCCCGGCTTGCGGGATGCCCACGAGCCTGTTCGGCGTCGTTCATGAACCGGGCGGTGAACTCTCGGGCCCGGGCGGCGGCGACCGTGCCACCGTCCAGGTCGATGCATCGCTGAAAGGTAGTGGTCATGACGTCGCTTCCCGGGGCCGGCGGTCGAGTATTCATGGTGTTGCCACGAATGCGCCTGCCCCGTTTACGAGGCGATATCGGACCCCGACCGGATCGGCGGTACATCCCCGCCCACGAAGGCTGATCGAGCGCTTGGACGCGGGTGCCGGCTAGGCCGGTTCGGCCTGGCTGCCGCTGGCGGCATCAGCAAGCAGCAGACGCCCTTGTTCGACCGTGGCGGCGATGACGAAAAGCTGATCGGCACCCAGCAGCTCCAACAGGGATCTGAGCTGTTCCCGTACCGCGGCCAGCGCGAAGGCGCCTCCTGCCTCCTGGGCGGCCTGCCGGGATCTGAGCAGGGCGTTGAACCCGCGGGAGTCGCAGAACGACATCTTCGAGCAATCCACCACAATCCTCGGATAGCCCGCACCGATCAGATCGCCGACTGCTCCGAGCAGCGCCGTCTCCCCGTCCATGTCCAAGTCGCCGGCCAGGGAGAGGACAACGTCCCGCTCCACCACTGCCGGAGTGATCACCAGCCGCTCCACCGGCATCCCACCGCTCCTTTGTCTCGCCGGATGTTCAGGGCGGCCAGCGTACGCGCCCACTCCTCGAATCCTCCCCTCGCCGACCACGCATCATGTCGACACGGGAAAGTGAGGAATCACATGGTCATGGATCTTCGGCATCGATTTCTCCGAACGGCCTGCACCATGGGGCCCGGGTGGATCACCCCTCCACGCGCCCTCACCCGGCCGGCCGCGCTTTCCCCGAGCCGTGCACGCGGGGCGCTCAGGAGGGGAGACTGGTTGAGGGCCCGCACCGTTCGTGCGGCGTGGTGCTGTACCGAGAGAGCGGAGGGCGCCGACTGTGGACGACCGGAACGGTGATGGCCACCGGATGCTGGAGGGCCTGCTGGCCGCCAGCCACCTGATGCCGTTGGAGCGGTTGCCCACTGTGGTCGGCGAGCACGCGGCAGCGGCGGGGTTCCCGGAGGTACTGATCTACGTGGGCGATGTGCAGCGCAACGCGTTGCGGCTGCTGACCGGACGCGGCGAGGACGCCGGCCAGGCGGCGAAGGGTGAGGAAGCCGAGCTGAAGATCGAGGGGACACTGCCCGGACGGGCCTATCAGTACATCCAAGTCCTTCCCGACACCTCTCCTGGAGGAGCGGGGGAGAACCGGTGGTGGGTGCCGCTGCTGGACGGCACCGAACGCCTGGGAGTGTTGCGCGTCACCGCCGCCGAGGGCGGTACGCGCACCCGGCAGGACATGGTCGCGCTGGCTTCCCTGATCGCGCTGATCCTGGTGAGCAAGCGCGTACACAGCGACTCCTTCGCCCGGCTGACGCGTACCGAACCGATGAACATCGCGGCCGAGATGCAGTGGCAGCTGATGCCGCCGCGTACCTACGCGGACGGGCGAGTGGTGATCTCCGCGGCCATGGAGCCCACCTACCAGATCAGCGGTGATGCCTTCGACTACTCCACCGCCGGACCCATCGTGCACCTGTCGATTTTCGACGCGATGGGACACGACACCGCGGCCGGGCTCACCGCGAACCTCGCCATGGCCACCTGCCGCAGCGCCCGCCGCCGAGGCGCCGGGCTGGTGGAGATCACCGAACGGATCGAAGAGGCGCTGGTCGAACAGTACGGGCAGACCCGGTACGCGACCGGGATCCTCGCCGACCTCGACACCCAGACCGGCATCCTGACGTGGGTCAACCGCGGCCACCAACCGCCCGTGATCATCCGTGGGGGCCGCTGGACGAGTGATCTGCACTGCCGGCCGGCGCACCCGATGGGCACCTGCTTGGGACTGGTGACCACCGTGTGCCATGAGCAACTGGAGCCCGGTGACCGGATCGTGCTCTACACCGACGGGATCACCGAGGCCCGCAGGCCTGGTGACGCGGAGTTCGGGCTGAAGCGGTTCACCGACTTTCTCATCCGCCACCACGCCGACGGCCTGCCCGTACCCGAGACGCTGCGCCGAGTCGTCCACGCGGTCCTGGAGTACCACGACGGCCGACTGGAGGACGACGCCACCGTACTGTTCTGCGAATGGCTCGGCCCCAACCCCGACACGACCGGCGAGGCAGCGGAGTTGACCGGTCTCACCCCGCCGTGATCGCTGATCGCACCTCCCGAGGAGGCGTACGCGGCCGGCTCCCCGGCGGGTGGACGCCCGACAGCAGGCGTGGCGGAAACCGCACGTGGGACTCGTCAGGACGCGTCACGACTCGTCAGTGAGCCGTGGCGCCCGTGGCATCCATCGGCGGGACCGGGGCATGCGTAGGCCAGGAAGCAAGCACCGACGAAGGAGGCTGCTGGAATGACGACGGCTCGCGAGATCATGACGGAGGGCGCCGAGTGCATCGGTGCGCAGGAGACGGTCCTCGAGGCCGCCAAGAAGATGGGTGACCTCGGGGTCGGGGCCCTGCCCATCTGCGGCACCGACGACAAGCTCAAGGGCATGCTGACCGACCGCGACATCGTCGTGAAGGTCCTCGGCGCAGGCAAGGACCCCTCCGAGGTGAAGGCCGGTGACCTCGCCCAGGGCGAGGCGGTCACCATCGGCGCCGACGACGACGCCGAGGAGATCCTGCGCACCATGACCGAGCACAAGGTCCGCCGCCTGCCCGTGATCGACGGCCACCGCCTGGTCGGCATGGTCGCCCAGGCCGACGTCGCCCGCGCCCTGCCCGACCCCAAGGTCGGCGACCTGCTCCAAGCCCTGTCCGCGGACTGACCGGGAGGGCGGCTTCGGCTCACCGGCACGGCTGCGGGCGAGGTGTGTCCTCGAACGACACCGCGGCGCCGGATCCGCGAACGCCCGGCCGGCCCCCATGCCGGCCGCACGCGCAGTGAGCCGGCTCCGGGCGGAGCAAGGGAAGACGCCGGCCGGTCGGCCGGCGTCTTCCCTTGCTTGCGAGGTCTGTCCCCCGATGGCGCCGCGGACGCTCCCCGCCGTGTGCCGCGCCGCTCCCGACAGTGTCAGTGCATCAGGTGCCAGTCCGGAGCCGACGGCATGTGCGGCGCCATGGACCGTGCCTTCTGCCACATGCCCTGAGCTTGCTCGGCCGGGCGCTGCTGCTCGCCGTGCAGGGCGTTGAGGACCACCAGTGCTCCCGTCAGGGCGGGTACCACCCACTGGGCGCAGGCGAGCTGGCGCTGCGCCTTGTCGGTGTCGATGGGGTGCTTGGCCGCCTTCTCGGCGTCCTCGGGGTCGGAGGAGGAAGCCAGCTCGATCTTCTTGCCCAGCACACGGGCGTAGGCGGTGGCGGCCAGCGCCGCACCGGTGATGACGGTCTTGGCCAGCGTGGAGGCCCCCACGCCTTGCTGCGCGGCGACACGGGGAGCGTTCGCGACCAGCAGGCCCCCGCTGCCGAAGAGGTGCGTGCCGATCGCCGCGGCGTTGACCGGCGTCCACTTGGCCCACCCGGACGATGCGATCCGCGCGGTGGTGGCCCACGTACTGCCCTCGTCCTTCGCCGCGCCGTTCAGGCCGACGGCGCCCATGAGGGAGCCGCCGAACCATACGGCCAGCCCTACATCGTGCAGGCTGCGCATGAGGGTATTGCGTTCGGACATGAGGGGCTCCTTCACAGGCGGGTACAGACGGTGCGTCGGGTGAGTGGCGTGTCCACCGTCGCCCGCCGGTGTTGTGACTGCCATTCGGGCTGGTACGAACGAGGCAGCCCGAAGGCGTCGGTCGCACGGACGGGGGAGAGGCGCGCCCCCGGAGGCTCCCGGGAGGGCCGGCCATGCGAAAGCCCCTGTAGTGCAACCTTGCGGTTGCGTGTGGTTCCCTCCCGTCGGCCGAGACGGGAGGGAACCCGTCCGTGGCGGTCGACTTCCCCGGGTCACACCGTCAGCCGGGCCCAGGTGGTGTGCCCGCGTGCGTGCGCCGTGTCGCCCCAGGAGTCGGCCAGGGCGTTGACGATGAACAAGCCGCGGCCGCCTTCGGTGAAGGTGTACGAGGGATGGCGCCAGTGGGCTCGTGCCCATGCGACATCGATGCCCGGTCCAGTGTCCTCCACCTCCAGCAGGAGGGATTCCTGCCCGTCCTCGTCACGTGTCCGGCGGATGCGGACGCTCACCGGCGGCGCTCCGTGGCGGACGGCATTGCTCACCAGTTCCGTGACGATGAGCAGGGCGTCGTCGACCAGCGCGTCCAGATGCCAGCCGATGAGGCAGTGGCGGAGTTCCGCGCGAACGAGCGCCGCCGGGGGTGACGCGGTTTCCGTTCTCATGTCCCTTATTCGTGGCCACCCGCATCATGGATGGGGCCCGGGCGGCGCCCGGGCCCCGGTCCGCGGAACGGTTACATCTTGGGCATGAGGACGGTGTCGATGATGAACACGGTGGCGTTCGCGGTGGGAACGTTGCCGCACACCACGTTCGCAGCGCCGTTGACCTTGTACGTCTCGCCCGATCCGGATGTGGTCAGGGTGCTCTTCTCCAGCGTTTCGAACGTACCGTTCTCCAGCTGCTGCGGCGTGAGCTTCTGGCCCACCACGTGGTAGGTGAGGATCTTCGTCAGCGTCGCCTTGTCGTTGAGGACCTTGTCCAGGTCCGCCTTCGGGATCTTGGCGAAGGCGTCGTTGGTCGGCGCGAACACCGTGATGTTCTGGGCGTTGTTCAGGGTGTCGACCAGGCCGGCCTTCTTCACGGCCGTGACGAGGGTCGACAGGGCGGGGTTGTTCGATGCGGCCGTGGCGACGGGGTCCTTCCCCATGCCGTCGAAGCTTCCCGCACCTTCCTTGGGCACCGACGCGCAGGCTGGGCCGAACGGGCCGTCCGCCGTCACCTTCTCCTCACTCTGCTTCTCCTGACTCCGGCTCGGAGCGGAGGCGGCGGCCGACGAGTCCGACGTCGAGTCGCTGGAATCGTCCATACCGCAGGCCGCGAGGGCGAGCGGCAGAGTGACGGCTGCTGCGGCAGCGGCGAGAGCGCGGCGGGAGCGAATGGCAAGCATGGGCGGTCTCCTGAAGGGGAATGCCGGCACCGGCGTGGGTGCCGACGGGGTAGGGAGGGCAGCGGACAGCACTCACGCCCGGAAGCAGGTGAAGAGTTCTTCCCGCCGCCCTCACACCCCGCATTCGGAGATGCCCCCGGGTCGGATTGGCCCCAAGCCGAGAAGTTTTCCTCCGATTGCCGCATCCCGGGGAATGTCACACAGACGGACGCGCCGCGAACCCATCCGCGAGCGCGTGGGCTACGAATCAGCGGCAAAGGGAGCGGAGCATTGGGTGTGCACCGTCTTTTTCCTTTCGGACGACGCATGAAGGGATCACTCATGGACGATCGGCAGGTCGCCACCTGTCCAAAGGGTTACGCCCGCCGGGCGGGTACGCGGTGAGGGAGATCGCACGCATCGGCGGCTCGCCGCACCGCGAGGCGGACCTGGCCGAGGTCGTCGCCCGGGTGGCCGGGGGAGACCAGGACGCCTTCGCCGGCCTGTACGACTCGATCGTGGGACCGGTCTTCGGACTGGCGGTCAGGGTGCTGAGAGACCCGGCCCAGTCCGAGGAGGTGGCGCAGGAGGTGATGGTGGAGGTGTGGCGCCACGCCGCCCGTTTCCGGCCCGAGCAGGGAAGCGTCATGACCTGGGTCATGACGATGGCGCACCGCCGTGCCGTGGACCGCGTCCGCTCCGAACAGGCGGCCACCGAGCGCGACCGGCGCTCCGCCCGTCGGGAGCACACCCCCGCCTACGACCAGGTGAGCGAGGAGGTGGCGGTCCGGCTGGAGAGCGAACAGGTACGACGGTGTCTCGGATCCCTCACCGAACTGCAACGGCAGGCGGTGACACTCGCGTACTACCAGGGATACACCTACCGGGAGGTCGCCGCCTTGCTGTCGGCGCCGCTCGGCACGGTCAAGACACGCTTGCGTGACGGGCTGATCCGGCTGCGGGACTGCATGGGAGTGAACGCGTGAACGAGGAACATCTGCATGCGCCCTCCGGTGCCTACGCCCTCAACGCGCTGCCCGACGACGAGCGCGCCGAGTTCGAGCGCCACCTGGAGGACTGCTCCGCGTGCGCGCAGGAGGTGCGGGAGCTGTCCGCCACGGCGGCCCGCCTGGGCTCGGCCGCCGCCTCCGCGCCGCCGCCCGCGATGAAGGCACGGGTCCTGAGCGAGATCACCACCGTCCGCCAGCTTCCGCCGAGGACACCGCCCGGCGCCACCGCGCCGCCCGCTGGTTCCGGCCGCGCGTGGCGGCTGCCCCGGATGGTCCTGGCGGCGTGCGTCGCGGCGGCCGCAGCGTTCGGCGGCGTGGCCCTGTGGCAGCACCAGGAGGCGCGGCAGGCGCAGCAGCAGGCGCAGCGGGCGGAGGAGCAGGCGGCCGATATGGCCCGGGTGCTGGCGGCCCCCGACGCCCGCACTGTCACAGGGACCAAGGGTGGGGCCAAGGCGACCGTGATCGTCTCCCGCGCCGAGAACAGCGCCGTGTTCCTGTCCTCCGGCCTTCCCGAACTGCCCTCGGGCAAGACGTACCAGCTCTGGTTCGACGACGGCGGCACGATGAGGCCGGCGGGCCTCACCCGCGCCGACGGCGGCCTGGTGATGGAGGGCGACGTCGACGGGGCCAGGGGAATGGGCATCACCGTGGAACCTGCCGGTGGGTCACCGCAGCCCACCAGCAAGCCCGTGCTGCTCATGGCGCTTCCCGCCTGAAACACGGGGCACCGTCAGGAGAGCACGGCCGGCGTCCCGGCCGGGCAGGCGGGCTGCGCGGCTCACCGGCCCGGCCTCCAACGTCGAGGCCGGGCCGGCCCGGAAACAGCCTCAAGGACGGGCGGTGTCGGAACTCGCGAACCGCCCGTCCTTCCCCAAGGGCAACGCTCTCGACCGCTTCCGGCGGCGTGCACTCAGGGCTGAGGCTGAGGCTGAGCCGCAGCCGCGCCGGCTGTCAGCGTGCGTGGGTGGTGCGGCGGGTGAGCAGCACGCCGAGAGCGACCATGCCGATGCCGAGGACGAAGTGCAGCCAGTTGTCGGCCGAGTTGACGGGGACGAAGTTGGCCGCGCTGTCCTGGTCGATGACCAGACCGTAGATCCACAGCACCAGGTAGACGGCGCCACCACCGATGAGGAAGGCACGGGCGGTGGAGGCGGCGCGTGCCATGGCAAGGCCGGCGATACCGAACAGCAGGTGCACGATGTTGTGCAGGATCGAGACCTGGAACACGCCGAGGAGCTTGGCCTCGGAGTGGTGCTCGGCGAACGTCATCGTGTCGTAGCCGGTGGTGACCCCGGGGATGAACCCCAGAATGCCGACCAGGAGGAACACCGCTCCGACGAGAAGGGCGGCCTGCTGCACAGGGGTACGGACTGCTACGGGGCTCGCATGATGAGCGGACATGGCAGGAGTGTCCTTTCGATGGGTGAGTAACTGAAGAGCCGCATGTTCTTGGCGCGTTGTCCGGCGCTCGCCTCGGCTCGACGGCTGAGCGCTCGGCACTGCTTCCGGAGGTCCGGCGCCGTCCGCCGCGCCGACGGCCATGGGTCGCCGGTGCTCCAGCCGTAGGCACTCCGTGCCCCGGTGGCCGGCCCATGCCGAGCGGGCTCAGGCGTTCCGGAGGTGGCTCAGTCCACGGTGACCACCACCGAATGCCAGCCGCTCGCCCCGTCGGGGGTCGTGCGGGTGCGCTTCTCGCTCTGCGTTGTTCCGGTCCGGTCGGTGGCGCGGACGGTGAGGGTGTGGCTGCCCGGTGTGGCCTTCCAGGGGAAGGACCACTGCCGCCAGGTGTCGATCGTGTTCTCGGCGGCCAGGTCGGCCTGCTGCCAGCGGCCGTCGTCGACGCGTACCTCGACACGGTCGATGCCCCGGCTCTGGGCCCAGGCGACGCCGGCGACCATGACGGCCCCGGCGGCGGGGCGGGCGAAGGGTTGGGGAGTGTCGATCCGGGACTGGGTCTTGACGGGTGCCTCGCGGGCCCATGCGTGCTTGACCCAGTACGGATCGTAGGCATCGAACGTGGTGAGCTCGATGTCCTCGATCCACTTGCACGCCGAGACGTAGCCGTACAGGCCGGGAACCACCATGCGGACCGGGAAGCCGTGGTCGAAGGGCAGCGGTTCGCCGTTCATCCCGATGGCGAGCAGTGCGTCGCGCCCGTCCATGACGTCTTCGACAGGGCTGCCGAGCGTCATGCCGTCGACGGACCGGGCGACCAGCTGATCCGCCCTCCCGCCTTCGGACGGCGGCTTCACACCGGCTTCGGCCAGCACGTCGGCCAGACGCGCGCCGATCCAGCGCGCGTTGCCCACATAGGGGCCGCCGACCTCGTTGGACACACACGCGAGGGTGATGTCCCGCTCGATCAGCTCACCGTCGAGCAGGTCCTGGAAGCTGAGCGTCAGGGGCCTGCGTACGCCCCGGCCGTGGATCCGCAGCCGCCAGCGGGTGGCGTCCACCTTGGGCACGACCAGAGCGGTGTCGACGCGGTAGAAGTCCTTGTTGGGGGTGACGAACCGGCTGACGCCGGGGACGCGCAGCTGCGCGCCTCCGGGCACCGGTGCGGCGGGCGAGGCCGGGCGAGGAAGCCGGACCGCCACGCGGGAGGAGACGGCGTCGCGTGCCCGCGAACCACCAAGGGCCCGCCCCGCGACGCCGACGCCGGTGGACGCCACGGCGGCGGCGCTCGCGGCGATCAGGAATCCGCGCCGGTCCCAGCCCTCCTCGGGCGCCTGAACGCGTGCGGGCCGGGTGAGCCGCCCGGTCAGCCAGTACAGGAGCGCCGCCCCTGCCAGCGCCCCCGCCAGGGAGGGCGCCCCGTCGGCGAGGGAATCGGAGTCCGGGCGGGCCGTGGCGGCGACGGCCCCCACCACCCCGAACAGCAGCACCCCGGCGGCGCCCGCCCGGCGGTGGCGCAGCGCCAGCAGGCCGAGCACCACGGCGAGGGCCGCGAGCACGGCGACGATGCCCACCAGCAGGACCAGTTTGTCGCTCTCACCGAAGGTCCGGATCGCCCAGTCCTTGACAAGCGCCGGTGTACGGTCGACAGCCGCCGCGCCCACTGCTGTGACCGGACCCGCCTCAGGGCGAACAGCGGCAGCGGCCAGCTCCGCCACCGCAAGCGCCCCATACCCGGCCAGCAGTCCGTTGAGCCCAGCAGACGGCCGACGAAAGCAGATCCCTCGGTAAGCAGTCACACCCTCTCTTCGAAGCCGTGCGCCGGAAGGATTGGGTCAACTTTGCCGCCGGGCTGCCGACCAGGTGGATCGCCCCGGCCGCCCCTGCCGGCCGGGGCGCCTGCTCCACCCACCGTTCCACGGCAGCCGACGCTGCCCAGCCGATCAGGGCAGGCGTTCAGCCGCTGCCGCCGCCGCTGCCGATATGCGGAGGCGGCGCGCTTGGGGCAGTGTGGAACTGGAGCACTGGCGGAGCCCCGCCAAGGGGAGCCGGGCGGGTTGTGGCATACCGGCCCAGCACTGCGCTACCCCGGGCGGTTCCGAGCCAGGGGCCTTGTGCCGTGCCGGTCAGCTTTGACCAGCGGTCATCCGCACGAAGTCGAGCGGTGCATGGCTCGGACCGGGGTACACGACGGGTGCCAGACAACCCGATGCGTCGATCGACCAGGAGGAGCTTTGAGCGACTTCCAGGGCACGAGCCGTCCGGACCAAAGCAGGTCGGCGGCGGTAGCGAAAACGGCACAGGACAAGGCGAGCGAGGGTGCCGGGCTGGTGGGCGACAAGGCCACCGAGGTGGCCGGCACTGCCAAGGAACAAGCCGCAGGTGTTGCTCATGAGGCCACTGCTCAGGCCCGTGACTTGGTAGGGGAGTTGCGTGATCAGCTCCAGGGCCAAGCGCAGTCCCAGACACAGCGGCTGGCGGAGAATGTGCGCCGGCTGGCGGATGAGCTGCGGGAAATGAGTGAGAGCGGCAAGCAGGACTCCAGCGCCTCGGGCGTGGTCCGTCAGATAGCCGACGGCGGTCATCAGGTGGCTTCCCGCCTGGAACAGCGCGGCCCGGACGGCCTCATCAACGACCTCCAGGACTTTGCGCGCCGCCGACCCGGTGTGTTCCTGGCGGGGGCGGCTCTGGCGGGGTTCGCCGTCGCACGGGCCGGTAAGGGAGTCAGTGCTGCGGGATCCACGACGACCTCGGGTCCGGGCCCTGAGGGCGGCCAGCAGCAGACCCCTTCACGTCCGCAGGTGGAGTACGACACCCCGGCTCAGTTCCAGCCGCCTGTCGCACCCGGCTACGGGCAGGCCCCCACGGCAGAGCCCCCTACGGCACCTCCGCCGCCTGTCGCCCCGCCGCCCTACCCGGGCACGCAGCGGCCGATTCAGGGGAGTTGAGAGGTGGCTACGCAGTTCTCGCAACCCGCCCGGGCGAACGCCCCGCACCCGCCGGCGCCAGGCTCGCCCGAAACGGCGGATCCGTCCATCGGTGATCTGCTCAGTGAGATCAGCACGGACCTGTCGCAGTTGGTTCGTGACGAGATCGAGCTGGCCAAGGCGGAGATCAAGCAGGAGTCGACGAAGGCGGGCAAGGCCGTCGGGATGCTGGGCGGGGCCGGTTACGCCGGTCACCTGGTCCTGCTCCTGGGAAGTTTCACCATCATCTTCGCCCTCGCCAACGTCATGGACATCGCCTGGGCGGCGCTGATCGTCACCGCCGTGTGGGCCGTGGTCGCAGCGGTGCTGTACTCCAGTGGCCGCAAACGCCTGCGCACCGTCAACCTCAAGCCCGAGCAGACTGTGGAAACGCTGAAGGAGGATGCCAAGTGGGCACGACACCCGACGAGCTGAGGACCGACGTGGAGTACCGCCGCGCCCACCTGGCCCGCAACGTCGACCGCCTGGCGGACAAGGTCACCCCCCGCAGGGTGGCCCAGCGGAAAGCCGGCGCGGCCCGCAACCGGCTCACTGGAATCAAGGAGCGTGTAATGGGCACGGCCCGCGACACCACAGGGGGGATGGCGGACACCGCGCAGGGGATGGCGGGCTCCGTAAGCCAGGCGGCAGGAAGCCTTGCCGATTCCACCAAAGAAACGGCCGGTCAGATCGGCGACGCCGTCCAGCAAGCACCCTCCCAGATCAAGCAGCAGACCCAGGGCAGCCCGCTCGCGGCCGGTCTCATCGCCTTCGGTGCCGGGATGCTGACCGCAGCCCTCCTGCCGACCACCAAGGCGGAGGAGCAAGCCGGCCGGCAGCTGCGCGAACACTCCGACAAGCTTGTCGAACCGGTGAAGCAGCAGGCCATCCAGGCAGCACAGGACGTCAAGGAAGAGCTGCGCCAGCCGGCCACCGAAGCGGTCGAGGCCGTCAAGTCCACGGCACAGGAAGCAGCGGAGACCACGAAGGAGCAGGCCCGGAGCGCTGGGCAGGACACCTCGCAGGGGCTGCGCGAGGTGGGCCAGGACGCCGCCCAAGAGATGCGTGACCGGCCCAACCGCCCCGATCAACCGTATACGTGACCTCCTGGTCGGCGTGCCCAGCCCAGAGCAGGCGCGGCGAACCGAACGAGTCCGGCCCATCCCTCATGTTCGGGGGGTGGGCCGACCGTCGTTCTCCCAGTGGTGTCCTGCCGGACAGGTGCGGGTAGCTAGCGACTGCCTCGCGGCAGGTCCCGCAGGAGTCGGCCACCTTCACACACCGTGCCGTGGGCCTCGGCAACGGCCAGGCCGGGTGGCATGGCGATCTCACCGAGGATGCCCGCTGTCAGGGAAGCGGTGAGCCGGTGCCAGTCGCCTGCGTCGCGGAGCATGGCGTGTCCGCCGCGTGGCATGGAGATGCCGCCTGCCCGCGCACCCGTGCGATGAGCCCTGCGTACCAGGTCCCAAGAGTCGCGGGCGCTGGTGACGCGGTCGGCCTCGTCGTGCAGAACCACCAGGTGCTTGCCCCTGAGGTGCGTCACGGGTTCTCCCGGCGGACACCATGGGGCAAGGGCCACGACCCCGCTCACCTGGGAGTGGCCCGCCACCCGGAGAGCCGCCCGGGCGCCCATGGAGTGTCCCACCAGGACCACGGGGCTGAGCGGGGCGAGCAAGCTCAGCTCGTCCAGTGCCTCGTTCGCGTCATGGACCGGATCGGTACGGGATCCGTTCCAGCCGCGGTAGCGGTAGCGGACCGTCGCCAGCAGTACGTCACCTTTCGGCATCCTCCGGAGGATCGCGCTGCCGAACGGCCGCATGCGGGCCGCCGGCAGGTTCAACAGCGGGGGTGGCGTCAGGGCGTCCGAGCGGCCTCCGTGCAGCAACAGCACTGCTCCTCGAGGCACGGGCGGCACGACGCGTGGCCACAGGCACCGATGCCCGTCGCCATCCCGGTCGGCGCGCCTTTCCCCGAGCCCGCTCATCGGGCACCCCCGGCGCCACGCCCGGCAGACCGGTGCGGAGGGCGGGGAACGGAGCTGCTCATGCTCGGCAGGTGCCGCGCATAGCCGGGACGTCCCGCCATTGGGCCTCCAGAAGTCGCTTGCCGCCTCCCCCGAACAGGGGGACGCCCATTATCCCCGGGAGCGGGAAGGCTCGTCGGCGGGGTGGGAGGCCGGGACGCCGCCCGGACCAGCACAGCAGCACACTCAGTACTTCGTTGGTCTCCCTTGAGTCACCCCGCCGGTTCCGTTCCCGGGAAACGGCGGGACGGTCCGCTGGGCTCAGACCTGGCGGGCGCCCGGGAGGATCTGGTCGAGGACAGCGGCAGCCTGCTCCGGGTGTTCCTCCAGCCACGTGCTGAGGTGGTCCCGGACGGCCTGTCCGACGCAGCCGCGTACCGCCGTGCCGCCCAGCACGTTGGCCGTGGCGCCGAGAAACTCGGGCTGGTCCAGCTTCACCGATACGACCGCTGTCAGGCCCTCGCCGATCCGGCGGGCGCTGAGGTCGGGATCGCTCGCCGTCAGCAGCCCCTGTCGCCGCGCATACGCGTTGATCGCGGCCGCCGTTCCGTCGCGGAAGCCCTCCGCGTGCGTGCCGCCGTCGGGGGTGGGCCGGCTGTTGGCGAAGCTGCGGACCCGCTCCTCGGGAGAGGCGCGCCAGCGCAGGGCCACCTCCAGCGTCCCTGCCATGCGTGGCTCCTCTGTTTCGAAGCCGATGACGGACGGATGAGCGGGCGTTCCCGCCCCTGCGTCGAGGAAGGAGACGAAGTCCCGCGCCCCGCCCCGGAACCGGTAGCGCACGGAACGCGAAGCACCTGGTGGGCGCTCGTCGGTGAGCGAGATGTCCAGGCGGTGGTTCAGGTGCGCCAGTTCCCTGAAGCGCTCGGCCAGCACGGCATACGAACACTCGGTCGTGTCGAAGACGGCGGCGTCGGGCCGGAAGGTGATGGTGGTTCCGCTGCCGGTCGCCGACCCTACGGCGGTGAGCGGGGTGACGGCGATGCCGCGGGCGTACTCCTGCACCCAGCGCACCCCCTCGCGCCGCACCTCGGCCGTCAGACGGCTCGACAACGCGTTGGCGACGCAGAGTTCGGGCCGGCCGAAGAGACTCACGGCCGCGGCGTGACGCCCATCAGGCTCCGCCTCGGAGCACCGGGTCAGCAGGGTTTCCAGGGTGGGACCTCCGCCTGCGGCGACATCGACGGGGATGCCCGGCCCGTCGTCGGTGACACGCACGCCATCCTCCGGTGTGAGGGCGACGTCGACTGAGCCGGCACGACCCGCCAGGACCTCGTTCACCGCCCGGCCGACGACTTCGAACACCATCTGGTACAGGCCGCGCTCGCCGACCGAACCGACGTACATGCCAGGCCGCTTCCGGATGGCTTCGGGCCCCCACAGCACCTGGATGTGACTGGCCTCGTATCCCATGGCTTCGTCACTCATGAAGTTCCCCTCCGATGGTGTCCAGCAGGGCTCCTCAGCCTAGGCGATAGGCCAGAAAATGCCAGGTCAGAGCCTGTTTGGCGAAGCTGTGGACCAGCGGGTGCGTGCCTGCCCCGAGCGGACCGGCCCGAGGGGTCCGGTCAGCGCCCGGAACAAGGCCTGGCCCCCACCGAGGCCGTGTGCGGGCCGGTTCCGGGCGGTCCCCAGGTCCCCGATTCCGGCGCGTCGCCGTCACCGGGCGGCGATCGCCCGGACGGAAACCCCGAGCAACGGAACGCGTAGTGCGAGACGTCGTCCACCCGCGCAGGCGCGGCCTGGCGGCAGAACGACGGCGCGGCCGGCGGACCGGCGAACCAGCAGCACCCCGGCGATGACGACGGCCGGTACAGCGGCGGCCTCCCGGGGCCGGAGGCGCCCGGGTCGGAGCCCGGGAACGGGCCGGCGTTAATCGCTGGTGTGCGGTCCGGTGGCCCTTGTACGGTGGCACCGCGACCGCGCCTCCGATGCGCTCGGCTGCGGCTACTTCTTCTGACAACCAAGTGACGCCGCCGCCCCTTTTGATCTCGGCAGGCGCGGGCGTCTCTGCCCCGTCGGGCCTTGTGGCCGGGGCCGTCCGATCCTTTGAATCCGGGGGGATTCGCTGCCTCGTCACACCCCACGCGTCTCCAAGATCTGGTCCGAGATGCTTGTGGCCCCGCACGTTTCGGCGGCCGCCCGCTCCCTGCCCCCACCACGGCTCCACCGCGGGCTCGCCGAGCCGGACCTCCGCACCTACCAGGGTGGTCCGGCCTTCGTGCGGGAGCCCCGCGAGGAGCTCTTCCTCCTGGCGGTCGGCAACTTCGTCTCCCAGCAGACCTTTTACGAGAGTGGTGAGGAGCGGGACGACCGGTACGTCCGTCTCGTCGGTGAACTCGCCGTCCAAGACCCTGTGTGGACGGCCGGCCTGCTGGGCTGGCTCCGCGGCGAGGGCAACATGCGCACGGCGTCCCTGGTGGGCGCCGCCGCGTACGTGCGGGCCCGGCTCGAGGCCGGGGCGCAGGGAGGGCCGTCCAACCGGTCCGTGATCGACTCGGTGCTCCAGCGTGCCGACGAGCCCGGAGAGCTGCTCGCCCACTGGATCGCGGCGTACGGACGGAACGTGCCGCAGCCCGTGAAACGGGGCATCGCCGACGGCGTACGCCGGCTGTACACCTCACGGTCCCTGCTCAAGTACGACACCGCGTCCAAGGGCTTCCGCTTCGGCGACGTGCTCAACCTGGTGCATGCGTCCCCCGACCCGGACAAGCCCTGGCAGGGCGCGCTCTTCCGGTACGCCCTGGACCGGCGTCACCACCCGGAGCAGGCGGTTCCGCCGGCCTCCGACCACCTGCTGACCGCCCACCGGGCGCTGATGGAGGCGCCTGCGGACGAGCGGCGGGCGGTGGTGACCGGGCCGGGCGGCTCCGAGCGGCTGGCCGCGGCGGGCATGACGTGGGAGGCCCTGGCGGGCTGGCTCCACGGACCGATGGACGCCGCCGTCTGGGAAGCCGTGATCCCCACGATGGCGCCCATGGCGCTCCTGCGGAACCTGCGGAACTTCGACGAGGCGGGGGTCTCGGACGACGTCGCGGCCCGGGTCGCCGCGCGGCTCTCGGACGCCTCCGAGGTCGCCCGGTCGCGGCAGTTCCCCTTCCGCTACCTGGCCGCCCACCGGCACGCGCCGTCGCCGCGCTGGGCGGCCGCGCTGGAACGGGCGCTGGGCCACTCCCTGGCCAACGTACCGGCCCTGCCCGGCCGGACTCTGATCCTGGTGGACCGGTCCGACTCCATGTTCTGGGACACCGTCTCCGAGCGGTCGGAACTGACCCGGGCGGACGCGGCGGCCGTGTTCGGCACCGCGCTGGCCATGCGCGCCGAGCAGGCGGATCTGGTGGAGTTCGGCTGGCGCAGCGCAGAGGTGCCGTTCGAGCCGGGCGAGCCGGTGCTCGAGGTGCTGAAAAGGTTCCACAGCCTCGGAGGCACCCACACCACCAAGGCGGTGCGCACTCACTACCGGGAGCACGACCGGGTCCTGATCGTCACCGACGAGCAGGCCGCCCCCTACTGCCCGGGCGGGCCGGCCGAACCGGTCCCTGCCGACATCCCGGTCTACACATGGAACCTGGCGGGGTACCGGCCCGCCCACGGCCCCACGGGGCCCCACCGGCACACCTTCGGCGGCCTCGCGGACGCCGCGTTCCGGATGGTCGGCCTCATCGAGGCCGGCCGCGAGGCCGCTTGGCCCTGGACCGCTGAGCCGGCCTGACCCGGACGACACGGGCCGAGCTGACGGTCATGCGGTGCCCGGGTCGCCGCCGGTGCACCGGCCGGGCGAAGCGAACGCCCGAGGTCTCCGGCGAGGATGCGGGGGTGCCGCCACCACCGCAGGCCGGGCCGGGCAGCCTGCCTCGCGGCCGGAGCCGGGCGGGCACCGCCACCGCGGCCCTTGCGTTTGCGGTTGGCGACCCGGACAAAAGCCGCCAACTCCGCCCCGGCGATGTGAGATTTCGTGATACGTGAGAGGGTCTGGCGGGTGAGCGAGACACCACCGAACACCCTGCAATACCGCATTGACGGGCCGGAAGAGGCTCCAGTCCTGATCCTGGGTGCCTCACTGGGTACCACATGGCACATGTGGGACCGGCAGATACCCGAGCTCGCCCGCCAGTGGCGGGTCATCCGTTTCGATCTGCCCGGCCACGGCGGCGCCCCCGCCCACCCCGCGACGTCCGTCGGCGAGCTCACCGACCGGCTGCTGGCAACCCTCGACGAACTGGGCGTGCAGCGTTTCGGTTACGCCGGCTGTTCCGTCGGCGGCGCCATCGGCACCGACCTGGCGCTGCGGGCCCCGCACCGTCTCGCCTCACTCGCCCTGATCGCCTCCTCGCCCCGCTTCGGCACCGCCGACGAGTTCCGCCAGCGCGGCGTGATCGTCCGCACCAACGGCCTCGACCCGATGGCCCGCACCGCGCCCGAGCGCTGGTTCACGCCCGGCTTCGCCGCCGCCCAGCCCGCCATCGTCGAGTGGGCCGTGCAGATGGTCCGGACGACGGACGCCGGCTGCTACGTCGCCGCGTGCGAGGCGCTCGCCGCCTTCGACGTACGCGCCGACCTCGGCCGCGTGGGCGTTCCCACCCTCGTCCTGGTCGGCTCCGAGGACCGCGTCACCGGCCCCGCCGAGGCCCGCCACCTGGTCGCCGGCATCCCCGACGCCCGCCTCGCCGTGGTGCCCGGCGCCTCGCACCTCGCGCCCGTGGAGCAGCCCGCGGCCGTCACCGACCTGCTCGTACGGCACTTCTCGACCTCCTGGCAGGACACGATGACCGCGCTCGCGGCGCCGCCGGTGATCCCGGCCATCGCCGCACCGGCCGCCCCCGCCGCCACCCCCGCTCCCGCCCCGCACCCCGTGCCGCCGGTCGCGGCCCCGCCCGTGCCGCCCGCCGAGACCGCCCCGGTCCCGCCCGGAGCCGTACCGCCCGGTGTCGCGGTACCGCCCGGCGGCGCCGTAGCACCCGGCGCCGTTCCCTCCGCCGTCGTCCACGCCGCCGCGCCGACCGCGGCCGCCCCCGCCCCGGCCGGGCGGCCCGATCCGTACGACGCGGGCATGAAGGTGCGGCGCGAGGTCCTGGGCGACGCCCATGTCGACCGGGCCATGGATGCCGCCGACGACTTCACCGGCGACTTCCAGGAGCTGATCACCCGCTACGCCTGGGGCGAGGTGTGGACCCGCGACGGGCTGGACCGCAGGATGCGCAGCGCCGTCACCCTGACCGCCCTGGTCGCCGGCGGACACCTGGACGAGCTGGCCTTCCACACCCGCGCCGCCCTCCGCAACGGCATGTCGCCCGCAGAGATCAAGGAAGTACTGCTCCAGACGGCGATCTACTGCGGCGTCCCGGCCGCGAACTCGGCCTTCAAGGTCGCCCAGAAGGTGATCCTGGAGGAGACCACACCGGACGTGTGAAGCGCGAAGGGGAGGAAGCCCTGATGAAGCTGACCAAGAAGACCCACGCCTGCATCCGGCTGGAGAAGGGCGGGCGGACGCTCGTCGTCGACCCCGGGGGGTTCAGCGAACAGGACGCGGCTCTCGGCGCCGACGCCATCCTGGTCACCCACGAGCACCCCGACCACTTCGACGAGGGGCGGCTGCGCGCCGCCCTGGAGGCCGATCCGGGCGCCGAGATCTGGACCCTGCGCAGCGTCGCGGAGAAGATCTCGGCGGCCTTCCCCGGCCGGGTCCACACGGTGGGCCACGGCGACACGTTCACCGCGGCCGGGTTCGACGTCCAGGTGCACGGCGAACTGCACGCGGTCATCCACCCGGACATCCCCCGGATCACCAACATCGGCTTCCTGGTCGACGGGTCCCTCTTCCACCCCGGCGACGCGCTCACCGTCCCCGACCACCCCGTCGAGACGCTGATGCTCCCGGTGATGGCCCCCTGGAGCAAGATCTCCGAGGTCATCGACTACGTACGCGAGGTGAAGCCGCGGCGCGCCATCGACATCCACGACGCGCTGCTCACCGACCTGGCCCGGCCGATCTACGACCGCCAGATCGGCGGGCTGGGCGGCACGGACCACGGCCGGCTGACACCCGGGGACGCCAGGGACCTCTGACGGCCGGCTCCGGCTGTCAGAGGCCCCCGTTAGGCTGTGGGACATGCGCATCGCCACCTGGAACGTCAATTCGATCACCGCCCGGCTGCCCCGGCTGCTGGCCTGGCTGGAGAGCAGCGGTACGGACGTGCTGTGCGTCCAGGAGACCAAGTGCACCGCAGAGCAGTTCCCCACCGACGAGCTGCGCGAGCTCGGGTACGCCTCGTCGGTGCACGCCACCGGCCGGTGGAACGGCGTGGCCCTGGTCTCCCGGGTCGGCCTGGAGGAGGTCGTCCACGGCCTGCCGGGCGGGCCGGAGTACGACGGCGCGGCCGAGCCGCGGGCCATCTCCGCGACCTGCGGCCCCGTCCGGGTCTGGTCGGTGTACGTGCCGAACGGCCGTGAGGTGGTCCACGAGCACTACGCCTACAAGCTGCGCTGGCTGGAGGCGCTCAAGAGCGCGGTCGCCGACGACGCCGCGGGCCCCCGCCCCTTCGCGGTGCTCGGTGACTTCAACATCGCGCCGACCGACGACGACGTCTTCGACCGCGCCTTCTTCGAGGGCTCCACGCATGTCACCGAGCCGGAGCGCGCCGCGCTCGCCGGGCTGCGCGACACCGGGCTGACCGACGTGGTGCCGCGCCCGCTGAAGTACGACCATCCGTTCACCTACTGGGACTACCGCCAGCTGTGCTTCCCCAAGAACCGGGGCATGCGCATCGACCTGGTGTACGGCAACAAGCCGTTCGCCGAGGCGGTCAAGGACAGTTACGTCGACCGCGAGGAGCGCAAGGGCAAGGGAGCCTCCGACCACGCCCCGGTCGTCGTCGACCTGGACGTCTAGCGCGCGCCCTGTAGTGCGCCCGGTGGGTTCGGTGCGACGCTGGGCGGTATGAACATCCCTTTCCTGGACGCCTGGCGTAAACGGCACGGCGGCGGGCCCGCCGCCTCTGCGGTGGAGCGCGTCCCGAAGGGCAGCGACCCGGAAGGTGTGGCCGACATGCTCGCCGAGTGTGATCTGCTGCGCGCCCGGGTGCAGGGGTTCGGGGTCCAACTGGATGACACCCCCCGGTCCTTGGAGGCCATCGACCAGCTCCCGCCGCGCTGGCGGGACGACCCCGAGGAACTGCCCTGGCTGGGCAACGACGCCGGTCTGTACCTCGGTACGGTCATCGTACGGACGGTGCCGGGCGCGCATTGGCACCTGGCGCCTGGCGGCCACCCGGTCGTGCGGCTGGTGTCGGGCCGGGAGATCCATGTCGTCGAGGCCGGTCTGGACTGGGCGATCAGCGGTTCTCCCGAGCTGTCCCAGGTGTACGCGGAGGCGGCGGAGGGATAGCACCGGGTGGGGTGGTTATACGGCTTATGCCCCCTTTATGCGTGTCGAGGACGTGAAGTCCCTTTTCGGGCTGGATAGTTTGCGCTGACCTCAACACAGCCAAACATGGGCAGGACACCGTATGGCCGTCGATCCGTTGATCGAGCTGCGTGACGTCAACAAGGACCACGGGAAGGTGGACGCCGCTGCCGGGGGCCCCTCCGCGCCGAGATAGGGCGCGGAGGGAACACGGCGGCGAGTCGGGGTGCCGACAGACCCGATGGGCCAGGCCCGCCCGGCAGCGGCCGGAGATCACTTCTCGCGCAGCGGGACCGACACGTACGACGGGTCGGACGACGGCGAGGAGAAGGTCAGCCGCGCGCCGGACGGGTTGTGCTCGATGTACAGCGGGTCGACGGTGTCGACGACCAGGGCGAGCCGGTGGCCGGCCGGCACGTCGTAGGAGGTGGAGAACAGCTCCAGGTCCACGGCGAACGGCCGGCCCGGTGTCTTTCCGTGGAATGTGTAGGGGGCGCTGCTGACCAGCTTGCCGACGCCGAGCGGGCCCACGTCGTAGAGGTACGCGACGAGGGTGCCGCTCGACTCGTTGCTGGTGACCGTGGTGTGGAGCTTCGCCGTACCGCGGACGCGCTGGACGGAGTCGTACCGCTCGGACTGCCAGACGGCCGCGAAGGAGCGGGGGAGGAGCGGGATGGAGGCCATCGGGGGCAGCTTCAGGAACTGGTCGAGGGCGTTGGAGAGCATGACGACGCCGCCGTTGGCGCCCGAGTCGATGTTCGCGTACACCTTCTGCGCGTCGGCGAGGGCGATCTTCCGCTCGTTCGCGCCGACCGACTTCCAGTCGGGGTAGCCCTCGTAGCCGCCGCCGGTGCGGGACTTGAGCTGGACCGGCTGCTCGCGGTCGATGCCGTTGTCGGCGCCCTTGAGGTGGTGGTCGAACCAGCGGTGGGCGTTGGTCCAGGTGTCGTTGGGCAGGCCGAGCAGGCCGGTCGCCTCGGCGGTGGCGTGGTCGCCGGGGCGGAACTCCAGGCGCTTGGGCCCGGTGAGCTTCTCGTAGAAGGAGGCGTACTGGTTGGGCGGGAAGATGGTGTCGCCCCAGGCGTTGCCGAGCATGATGGCGGCGCCGTTGGCGTTGATCTTCTCCAGCTGGAAGGCGGGGGAGCGCTTGGCGCCCCACGCGATCATCTCCTCCTCCTTGTCGAGGTCGGAGGCGAGGAAATCCTTGAGGGTCTGCTGGAGTTCGGCGCTCGGACGGCCGGTGAGGTAGCCGGTGCCGCCCAGCATCGCGGCGGCCTGGAGGTGCTGGGTGCGGCCGCTGTAGATGGAGTCGATGAGGTCGGCCCAGCCGCTCATCGCGACGACCGCCTTGATCCGCTTGTCGTGCCCGGCGGCGAGCAGGCTGATGCCGGCGCCGTAGCTGACACCCGCCATGCCGATCCGCTCGGGGTCGGCGGGGGTGTTGGCCAGCGCCCAGTCGATGACCTTGGAGGCGTCGGCGACGTCCGGCGGGCCGGCGACCTCGATGTGGCCGCCGGACTGCCAGAAACCGCGGGAGTTGTAGCTGACGACGACGTATCCGGCGTCGGCGAGCTTCTGCGCCTGGGCGAGGTACTCGATCTGCGGCATGGACCAGCTGGTGGGCAGCACGATCACCGGGTAGCGGCGGGTGCCGTCGGAGTTCGCCGGGGTGACGACATTGGCCTTGAGTACGGTGCCGCCGTCACCGGCGATGTCGACGAACCGTATACCGCCGCTCGTCCCGGTGGCGGCGGCGGTGGGGGCGAACCCCAGGGCCGTTCCGGCCAGCAGGGCGGCCGAAACGGCGCCGGTCGTCGTCGTACGCACGGATGCACGCAGGGCTGTGCGCGGTTTTCCCACGGTTCGTTCCCCCATCGCTGTGTCAACGCTTGAAAGGTGAACCGAAGGAAAGCACGGGTCGCTTACCGGAGGTAACCCATCGGTAAGTTACGCACCGGTAACGATTATTGGACGACGTGTCAACGAAGGGCGCTCTTCGCCTGCCAGTCCGTCCACGACAGGTTCCACTCGCCGTACCCGTTGTTCAGCGCCTGCGTGCCCTTGGCGTCGCCGCCCTCCACCTCGAACGGGTCGCCCACCTGCACCTGGTCGTACACCCACCGGGCGTCCGGGGTGTCCATGCCGAGGCAGCCGGAGCTCTTGTTGGCGTTACCCATGTAGCGGGCGTTCCAGGGCGCGGCGTGCGCGTACATCCCGGACCAGGTCAACCGCATCGAGTAGTCGACCATCTTGTCGTACGCGTCGCCCAGGCCGACCGTCTCGGAGCGCATGTTGATCGTGCCCTCCTTCGACATCAGCACGGTCTTCCCCCGCCACGACGCCTTGTCACCACCCGGCGTACCGCCCGACATCGGGATGTCCTTGACCTCCTGTCCGTCCCGCACCAGCTTCAGCCGGTGGTTGTCCAGGTCGACCTTGACCAGCTGGTTCTTTCCTATGGTCACGTTGGTCGTGTAGTCGCGGACGAACCAGCCGCCCTCGCCCGAGTCGATGCCGTTCAGCTCGGCCTGGAGCGTGACCTTGGTGCCGGGCTTCCAGTACTCCTTGGGCCGCCAGTCGACCCGGTCCTTGCCCGACCAGTCCTCCATCCAGCCCCACGAGCCGACCGTGTTGTTCGAGGTCGTCACCTTGAGCTGCCTCTCGACCTCGGCCCTGTTCTTCACCGGGTGGTCGAAGACGATCGACAGCGGGTGGGCGATACCGACCGTGGTGTTCTTGCCGGGGGCCAGCGTCAGCTTGTTCACCTTGCCGGGTGCGGCCGTGGCGAAGTCGGCCTTGGCCGTGCCGCCGTCCGTGGAACGCGCCTCGACGGTGTACCCGGTGCCGGGGGCGGCCTTGCGGGCGGAGGTCCAGGTGCGGCCGTCGGCCGAGACGGTGCCGTGGAGCGTGGCGCCCTTGGAGTCGGTGACCGTGACCTGCTGGAGCCTGCCCTCGGCGAGCGTCACCTTCACCGGCCGGCCGGCCTTGGCCTGCTTGCCGGACAGGTTCACCGAGATCCGGGTGCCCGGCCTGGTGTCCTTGCCGTCGGCCTTCGCGGTCCCCGAGCCGCCCGAGCACGCGGTCAGGGCGGCCGCGGCGAGGACCGCGGTGCCGGCCAGAGCGGCGGTGCGGAAGGGATGGCGCGGGCGTGTGCGGGTCACCTGGAAAACCTCCGATGCGATCTTTCGTCCCCCGGTGAGAGGGCGAGCGGAGGCCCCGGGTTGCCTGCGGGGTGCCGGAAATTTCCGGCCGTGCCGGATTGGGGTGCTAGCCGGCCTCCGCCACCGGTGCCGACCGCGCGGTACGGGTCACATCCGCGACCAGCTCGACGACGTCGGGCCCGTACGCCTCCGAGTTGACCACCTTCAGCAGCAGCACGAACGACCCACCGGTCCCGTACTTGCGGGCCAGCTTCTCGTGGTGCCGGACCAAGTAGCGGGTGGCCGCCTGGTTGGTTATCGCGCGCTGCCCGCAGAAGAGGAACACGGGCCGGGCGCCCTCACCGGCGGTGAGCCGGGCGAGGAGGGCGTACTCGGACGACCCCCCGTCCACCGGATAGAGCTCGGAACCGATGGTGAAGGCACCGCGCTCCGGGCTCGGGTCCACGTCCACATTGACGTGCACTCCCGGAAGCAACGTCCGCAGGTGCGCCTCCATCCGCCTGTTGGAAGACGGCCCGCCGAGGCAGAATTCGGTGCGCTCGCCGAAGCCCTGCTGCGCCACGTCGTGCGGCACGATCCGCGCGTGGGCGCCGCAGTCCTTGATGAGGGCCGCAAGTTCCAGCAGGGCGAAGACGTCGTAGCGGCGGACCGCGCCGTCGCTGCCCGCGTCGCGGTTGACCACCAGCAGGCACTCGGCGTTCCCCGGCAGCCCGAAGAAGGCCTGCTTGCGGCGGAGCCTGCGGCGCCACAGGGCGGTACGGGCGATCCAGCCGAGCGACGCGCTGACCCCGGTGGCGATCACGCCGAGCGCGATGTTGAGCAGGTCTTCATACATGGGCGCGCATGGTAGCGGGGGAGCGGAACGTTGTTCGAGGCGGTCCTGGCAAGGGGCTGCCGGCGAAGTTAGGCTGCGCGGACGGTCGTTGACTGGAGGTACGGATGCGTCGGTCCCACGTACGTAACGTCTCGCTCGCCGCTGTCGCCGCCACGGTCCTCTCGGTCGGGGCCGCGGCGCCCCCGCCCACACCACGGACGACGCCCGACAAGGAACCCGTGGCGGTCGGTTACGGCGGCGCCGTCGCGAGCGTGGACCCCGACGCCTCGGCCGCCGGTATCGAGGTACTGCGGCGCGGCGGCAACGCGGTGGACGCGGCGGTCGCCACGGCCGCGGCGCTCGGCGTCACCGAGCCGTACTCGGCGGGCATCGGCGGCGGTGGCTACTTCGTGTACTACGACGCCAAGACGCGCAAGGTGCACACCGTCGACGGTCGCGAGACGGCTCCCCTCTCCGCGGACGAGTCGCTCTTCCTCGGCGAGGACGGCAAGCCCCTCCCCTTCGAGGAGGCCATGACCAGCGGGCTGAGCGTCGGGACCCCGGGCACGCCCGCCACGTGGGACACCGCACTCGACGCCTGGGGCAGCAAGTCGCTGCGGGACCTGCTCAAGCCGGCCGAACGGCTGGCCCGGGACGGCTTCACCGTCGACGCCACGTTCCGCGCCCAGACCGCCGCCAACGAAGCCCGGTTCCGGGACTTCCCGGCCTCCGCCGAGCTGTTCCTGCCGGGCGGGCGCCTGCCCGTCGTCGGTTCGGTCATCAAGAACCCGGACCTCGCGCGTACGTACGAGAAACTCGGCCGCCACGGCGCCGGGGCCCTGTACAAGGGCGAGCTGGCCCGGGACATCGTCCGTACCGTCCAGGACCCGCCCGTCCGGGAGGGCGCCACCCGCAACGTCCGCTCCGGCGACCTGACGGAGCGTGACCTGGCCCGGTACGAGACGGTGTGGCGCAAGCCGACGAAGATGTCGTACCGCGGCCTCGACGTCTACGGCATGGCGCCCTCCTCGTCCGGTGGCACGACCGTGGGTGAGGCGCTCAACATCCTGGAGCGCACCGACCTGTCGTCCCTGTCCAAGGCCCAGTACCTGCACCGGTTCATCGAGGCCAGCCGGGTGGCGTTCGCCGACCGCGGCCGCTGGGTCGGCGACCCGGCCTTCGAGGACGTCCCGGTCAAGGGCCTGCTGTCGCAGCGCTTCGCCGACTCGCGCGCCTGCCTGATCCGCGACGACGCGGTCCTCACCAGCCCGCTCGCACCCGGCGACCCGCGCGACCCGCGGCCGTGCGCGGCGGGCGGCAAGGCCGCGCCGACGACGTACGAGGGTGAGAACACCACGCACCTGACCGCGTCCGACAAGTGGGGCAACGTCGTCGCGTACACCCTGACCATCGAGTCGACCGGCGGCAGCGGCATCACCGTGCCGGGGCGGGGCTTCCTGCTCAACAACGAGCTGACCGACTTCTCCTTCGCGCCCGCCAACCCCGCGGTCCACGACCCGAACCTCCCCGGCCCCGGCAAGCGCCCCCGCTCCTCCATGTCGCCCACCATCGTCCTCGACGCCCACGCCCGCCCGGTCCTCGCCCTGGGCTCCCCGGGCGGCGCGACCATCATCACCACCGTGCTCCAGACCCTGACCGGCGTCGTGGACCGCGACCTCCCGCTCGTCGAGGCGATCGCCGCCCCCCGCGCCAGCCAGCGCAACCAGACGACCACGGAACTCGAACCGGCCCTCTACAACAGCCCGTTGCGCGCGAAGCTGGAAGCCCTGGGCCACGCCTTCCGCCAGAACCCCGAGATCGGCGCCGCGACCGGCGTCCAGCGCCTCCCGGACGGTCGCTGGCTCGCCGCCGCCGAGACGACCCGCCGTGGCGGCGGCTCGGCCATGGTGGTCCACCCGGCCGGCAGGCCGTAGCCCCGACGCGCCTTCCGGCGGCCCGGGCCCGTCGGCGAAGATGAGGCTGTCAGCACCAGGCACGAGCAGTGAACGAGGAGCGTCCACGCAGATGGCCACGTCCGGTCCCGGAACCAGGCCGCCCACGATCGCCGACGTGGCCCGGGCCGCGTCGGTGTCGCGGACGACCGTGTCGCACGCCCTGAACGGGATCGGCAAGGTCGACCCCCGGACCCGGGAGCGGATCAAGAAGGTCGCCGCCGAGCTCGGCTACCGGCCCAACCTGCGGGCGCAGCGGCTGCGTCGCGGTGAGGCGAAGGCCATCGCGCTCGCCTCGTCCATGCCGTTCGCGGTGGCCGGCGGGCCGTCCCGGCTCGGGTTCTACATGGAGGTCGCCGCCGCGGCCGCCGAGCGGGCCCTGCTGCACGGGTACGCCCTCGTGCTCGTACCGCCCGTGCAGTCCGGTTCGGCGCTGTACTCGGTGGACATCGACGGCGCCATCGTCGTCGAGCCCGACCGGGACGACGTCGCCGTGGCGCAGCTCCACGAGCGGGGACTGCCGTACGTGGCGCTCGGGCGCCCCACGGCGGAAGGGGACGACGCCGCGTACGTCGACCTGCGCGGCGGCCTCGTCGTCGACCTGCTCCTCGCCCACCTGCGCGAGCAGGGCGCCCGGCACCCGGCGCTGCTCATCGGAGGCGGGTCACGGCACTCCGCCGTCGACGCCCGCGCCGCGTATCTGCGCGCCGCGGCCGAGCACGGCTGGGCGCCCATCGTCACCACGGCACGCGAGGAGGGCGGCGAGCAGGCCGGGTACGACGCCTGCGCCGCCCTGCTCGCCGACCACCCGGACGTGGACGCCGTCTGCGCGCTCGTGGACGCCTTCGCGGTCGGCGCCGTCCGCGCGATCCACGACAGCGGCCGCCGCATCCCGGACGACATCATGGTCGTCACCCGCTACGACGGACTGCGCGCCCGGACCTGCGAGCCGCCGCTCACCGCCGTCGACCTGCACCTGGACCAGGCCGCCGCCGACGCCGTGGAGCTGCTGCTCGGCCGGCTGCGCGGCGAGGCGACCGCGCCCCTGGCCACCGCGCCGGAACCGCGCGTCGTCCCCCGGGCCTCGTCGCTGCGTGCCACGGCACGGGCGGACGCGCCCCCGGGATGAGCCCGCCCCGGTGGCGGGCGCGGCTCATACCGGCGTACGGCACGGGCGAAGCGGCCCCCGGGGCGTGCCGGACCGGGGGTGAGCCCGGCCGGTCGTGAGCCCGTCCGGGGCCTGCCCGACCGGCGTGAGCTCGGCCGGTCGTGAGCCCGACCCGGGGGAGAGCCCGACCCGGGGGCGTGCCGGACCCGGCGTGAGCCCGCCCCGACCGTGAGCCCGACCCGGGGTCACAGCCCCAGGATCAGCCCCGCCCCGGAGACCAGCGCGAAGACCAGCACGAACAGCCGCATCCGGCGAGCGTCGAGCCGCTCGTGGACCAGCCGGCTCAGCCACGCCCCGGCGGCCAGTGCGGGCAGCAGTGCCGCCGCCCATCCCAGCTGACCCACGCTGCCCCGGCCGGTGGCGAACAACAGGGCCAGCGAGGCCACTTCACCGATCAGGAAGCAGACCGCGACCGTGGCCCGCAGCTCCGCCGGCGGCCGGTGCTGGTACACCAGCGCCAGCGGCGGGCCCCCCACGCCCGTCGCCGTCTCCGTGAGCCCGGTGACCAGCCCCGCGCCCACATACGCGCCCCGTCCGGGCGTGAACGCGGGCGCGGCCAGGCTCACCACCGCCGCCAGCACGGTCGCCACGCCCACGAACAGGCCGAGCCGCCGGTCGGGGATCACCCACAGCAGCATCAGCCCGCCCGGGGTGGCCGCCAGCCGCGCCGCAGTGATCCAGCCGGCGCCCCGCAGGTCCAGCGCCGCACGCTCGCGCCACGCGACGTACAGATTGAGCGGGATCATCGACGCCAGCACGAACACCGGCACCAGGGTCGGGTCCAGCAGCCCCGCCACCGGCGCCACGATCAGGGCGAAGCCCAGTCCGCTCGCGCCCTGCACGAACGCGGCGACGGCGACCGTGACGGCGAGGACGGCGATCGTCTCCGTACTCACGAGCAGGCCGCCCAGGCGTCGGCCGACGTGGGGTGGACCCGGGTCACGGGCGCCCGCAGCATCACGTCCTGGGCCAGCTCGGCCGCCCGACGCACCAGCGCCGGGCCGTCCCAGCCGGTCGGCCACCCGCGCCACAGCCGCAGCCGGCCGGCCACGAACACGGCGCTGATCTGGTCCCGGTTGCCGCGCCGTACCAGCTCCCAGGGCAGGTCGTGGGACAACCCCGTCTCGGGGGTGGCGACATCGACGAGCAGGAAGTCGGCGGCGGCGCCCACCGCCACCCGGCCGGTGCGGGCGCCGAGCCCGACCGCGTCCGCGCCGCCCCGGGCGGCGCGGTCCAGCCACGTCCAGCCGGCGCCGCACGACGAGTCGCCGGTGGCCAGCCCGTACGCGAGGCGCTGCGCGAACTCGGCGGCGTCGGCGAGCCGGAACGCGTCGCCCCGGGTGCCGTCCGTCCCCAGCCCGAACCGGATCCCGCGCTCGGCCATCGTCGTCGCCGGAGCGACGGCGTTGCCCTTCCAGGCGCTGGCCACGGGGTTGTAGCTGACGGCCGCCCCGCTGTCGGCGAGCAGGGTGACCTCCCGGGGTGTGACCAGGGTGGCGTGGGCGGCCAGCAACTGCGGCCCGAGGGCGCCGACTTGGTGCAGGTACTCCAGGGGCCGCAGCCCGTGCCGGACCAGGGAGCGCTCCACGCCGGCGAGATGCTCGTTTACGTGGATCTGGACCACCGCGCCCGCTTCGGCGGCCAGGTGGGCGGTGTGGCGCAGGGTGCGGGCGGTCGCGGCCTCCGGGACGGAGACGGCGAGGGACGGGTGGATCAGCTCCTCGATGCCGTACCGGGTGAGGTGCTTCTCGGCGTCCGTCAGCGTCTGCGCGGTGTCGCCGTCCACGTCGTTGCAGACCAGGCCGAGGACGCAGCGGATGCCGGCGTCCCGCGTGGCGGCGGCCACGAGCTCCACGTCGACGGGTGCCCGGGTGCCCGCCTCGGCGACGGTCGTGAACCCGCCGCGCAGGGATTCGAGGGCGGCCAGTTTCGCCGCCACGTACACCGCCTCCTCGTCCAGGGCGCCTTCGAGCGGCACCCACACCCGGCGGAAGATCTCCGACGGTTCCCCGAAGGCCAGCGCGGCCCCGAAGCTCTGGGTGAGGTGGTGGTGGGCGTCGACGAAACCGGGCATCAGGATGTGTCCGGGCAGCCGTACGGGGGTGAGGTGCGGATGCTGCCGCGCCAGCCGTTCGGCCGGTCCGACCGCCTGGAAGGTGCCGTCGGCGACGACTGCCGCGTAGTGGTCCTTCAGCCCGTCGGGTGTGAGCACCGCGTCGGGGGCGAGGAGGAGTCCGCCGTCGTCGGGATGGAGGCGGTCGGGGGTCAGGTCGTTCATCGGTCGCTTTCGGTACGGGTACGGGGGCGGGGGAGGCGGACGTGATGGAACAGGACGTTCAGGACGGCGGCCGTGACGGCGCCGACGGCGACGCCGCTTTCCAGGAGGATCCGGGCGTTGGGCGGGAAGCCGCCGTACACGCCGGGGATGAGGATGGGCAGCAGGCCCAGGGCGAGGGCGACGGCGCAGATGAAGGTGTTGGTGTGCCGGTCGAGCTCGGCCCGGCCCAGCATCTGCACGCCGAGCACCGTGATGACGGCGAACACCACCATGGCCGTGCCGCCGACGACGGCCGACGGGATGACACTGATCGCACGGGTGACGGGTGCCAGGAAGCCGATGACGATCAGCACGACTCCCGCGGCGGCGGTCACGAACCGGCTTCGTACGCCGGTGACGCGGACGATGCCGATGTTCTCGCCGCTGGTCACCATCAACGGCAGGCCGAAGAAGCCGCCGAAGAGCGAGGTGAGCGCGTCGCCCCGGATGGTCTTCGGTACGTCGGCCTTCTTGTCGATCTCCTTGCCCACGGCCTCCGCGTTGATCACCGTCTGGCCGGTGGCCTCCGCCATGGAGGCGAGGCTGTACAGCATCAGCGGCAGCGCGGCGACCAGGTTGAACTCGGGCGAACCGAAGGGCAGCACCTGGGGGAGGTTCAGCAGTCCGCCCTCGGTGGCCGTGCCGAAGTCCACGCCTCCGAGGAGGAAGGCGAGGACCGTACCGGCGATCAGGCCGAGCATCACGGCGAGTTGGCGCAGCACGCCGGTGAACAGCCAGTAGAACGCGACCGTGAAGCCGATGGTCGCCATGCCGAGCAGCAGGTTGGTGGGGTCGGCGAACCCGGGCGTGCCGGGCCGGCCGGTGACGAGCACGGCCCCGACCTTCACCAGGTTGATGCCGACGATCACGATCATCGTGCCGATGACCAGGGCGGGGAAGAACGCCAGCAGCCGGGAGAAGACGGGCAGGACGACGAAGTAGAAGGCGGCGGTGAGGATCACCGCCCCGGTCGCCGTGGGCAGTCCGTGCTGTTCGGCGATGGCCAGGAACAGGATGAGCGGTGCGCCCCCGGGCAGCATGACGAACGGCAGCTTCGGCCCGAACTTCCACGGCCCGAGCGACTGGATCAGGGACCCGATCCCGGAGAGCACGAAAGCGGCCGAGAGCAGATCGACCGTGAGGCCGGGATCGAGCCTGAGGGTGGCGCTCATCAGGAAGATGGCCGAGATGGGCGTCGCGGCCATGACGAGCACATGCTGGAGCCCGAACAGCAGGATCCGGCCGAGGGGCCGCGATTCGTCCACGGGGTGGGGCGCCCCGGAACCCTGCTCGTTCTGCTCGTCCTGCCGTTCGGTCCCGCCCGGGGGCGGGCCACCGGCCGTCGGCGTGGACTGGTTCGGCGATGCGGGCGCCGGGACGGGGGTGGACGCCGTCTCGTCGTGGTGGTCGGGGGCCGGCCCCGGTGGCGTGGGGACGGGGGGAGTGGGGTGGGGACTGGACACGTTCGAGCTCCGTTCGGCTCGCTCCGGCTTCGGCCGCGATCCACCCGAGACGGGGGCGGAATCGTGGGGGCCAAATCGATTTGGCCGCCAGTATGTGAGTGCCAGGGAGGCACGTCAAGAGACTGGTGTGGCCCGGGTTCCCCCGGCTTGGCGGCCGGATTGCCGCGGGCATGGCGGAGACGTTTGATGGAAAGAGACCCCCGGTGGGCCGGGCCGTCGGCCGGAAGGAGAGGCGATCGTGGTTCTCGTACTGCGCCCCGGGAGGGCGGAGGACGCCCCGGAGTGCGGCAGGATCTGCTTCGAGGCCTTCGGTGGCATCGCCCGTGACCACGGGTTCCCGTCCGACATGCCCGGGGCCGAACCGGCCGCGGAGATGTTCCGGATGGTGTTCGACCATCCCGGCTTCTACACCGTCGTCGCCGAGGACGACGGCCGGATCGTGGGCAGCAACTGCCTCGACGAACGGTCACCCGTGGTCGGCGTCGGGCCGATCACGGTGGACCCGGCCGTTCAGAACGGCCGAATCGGGCGCCGGCTGATGCTCGACGTCATGCGGCGGGCGGCCGAGCGGCAGGCGCCGGGCATCCGGCTGCTGCAGAGCGGATACCACTGCCGGTCGTTCGCGCTCTACGCCGGGCTCGGGTTCGAGTTCCGCGAGACGGTGGCCTGCCTCCAGGGCCCGCCGATCGGCGGTGTGGTGCCCGGGTACGAGGTGCGGGCGGCCACGGACGCGGACCTGGCGGCCTGCAACGACCTGTGCCGCCGGGTCCACGGCGTCGACCGGGGCGGTGAGCTGGTCGACGCGCTCAAGGCCGGTACGGCACGGGTGACCGAGCACGGCGGGCGGATCACCGGCTACGCCACGGACCTGTCGTTCTTCGCCCACGCGGTCGGCGAGACCACCGAGGACGTCCGGGCGCTGATCGCCGCGGCGCCCTCCTTCGGCGGACCCGGCATTCTCGTACCCGCGAGCGACAGCGCCCTGTTGCAGTGGTGCCTGGGAAATGGGCTCAGGGTGGTGCAGCTGATGAGCCTGATGACCATCGGCCTCTACAGCGAGCCGGCCGGGGCGTACCTGCCGTCCATCCTGTACTGACCCGCGCGTCCGTCCTGCGCCGACCCACGCCGACCGGGCGCTACGGCGCCGTCAGCACGCGCGGGCCCTCGTCCGTGATCGCGATCGTGTGCTCCACGTGGGCCGCGCGGCTGCCGTCGAGGGTGCGGACCGTCCAGCCGTCGCGGTCCGTGCGGTGCTCGTCGCCGCCGCCGGCGATCAGCATCGGTTCGACGGCCAGCACCATGCCGTGGCGCAGCGGCATCCCGCGGCCCGGCCGGCCCTCGTTCGGTACGCCCGGCTCCTCGTGCATCCGGCGCCCCACCCCGTGGCCGCCGAACCCGTCCGCGATGCCGTACCCGGCGGTGCGGCACACGCGGCCGATCGCGTGCGCGATGTCCCCGATGCGGTTACCGGTGACCGCCGCCGCGATACCGGCGTCCAGCGCCTCGTACGCCGTGTCGATGAGCCGCGTGTCCGCCGGACGCGCCCGCCCGACCGTGAAGCTGATGGCGGCATCGCCCACCCAGCCGTCCAGGACGGCGCCGCAGTCGACGCTCACGAGGTCGCCGTCGCACAGCCGGTAACCGTCCGGGATGCCGTGCACCACGGCGTCGTTGACGGATACGCAGATCACCGCCGGGAACGGCACCGGTGCCCAGTCCGGCCGGTACCCGAGGAACGGTGACCCCGCGCCCGCCTCGCGCAGCACCTCGCGTGCGGCCGTGTCCAGCGCGCCGAGCGTGACGCCGGGCGCCGCCGTCCTCCGTACCGCCGCCAGGGTCTCGGCGACGATCCGGCCGGAGGCGCGCATGGCCTCCAGGGAGGCATCGGTCTTGATCTCTACCATGCCAATTACTATACCGGTATTAGTATGGGCGCATGGTCCGTACCCCACTCACCCCCGAAGAGCGCGAACGCGGCGAACGCCTCGGCCAGTTGCTGCGCCAGGCGCGCGGTCCGCGCAGCATGGTCGAGATCGCGGCGGCCGCCGGGCTCTCGGCGGAGACGCTCCGCAAGATCGAGACGGGGCGCGCCCCGACCCCCGCCTTCTTCACCGTCGCGGCCCTGGCAGGGGTGCTGGGTCTGTCGATGGACGACCTCGCGTCCCGGTGCGCGCTGGTGCCGTCCTAGGGCCTGTCTGACAAATGATCAGCACCGTGCTGGTCGTATGACCGACGAAGGCCCCGCCGACTGAGCCCAGCCGTTGCGGCACAACTCTTAAACCAAACGCCGTTGGCGGTCCGATCTGCAATGTTGTTGAGTGTCCGTGCCAAGTGACCGGACCGATCGGAGGAGTTGACGTTGAAGAGTGCGACGCGGGGGATGGTGCTGGCTGTGCTGGTGGCGGTGTTGACCGCGTGCGGAGGCGGGCCGGCCGGTCACGCGAACGGCGATTCACTGGAGGGGCACGAGAACGAGGCTCCGCTCACGCTGTCCGCAGAGCAGCTCCGTGTGGCTCTGCCGAGCAAGAAGAGCCTCCCCGAAGGCTGGATAGGGGGAGGCTGGTCGTCCGATCCCCAAGTGGACGAGGGCGCGAAGGCGGCAGACGACTGCGGAGACGACACCCAGACGGGCTGCGCCGGGCTCATGGCCCACGGTCGCCGGTCTGTGGAGAGCGAGGAGAACGCGGAGTCGACGGGCAAGGGGGCACCTGTGTACATCCACGTCTACTCCTTCGACACCGCCGAGAACGCGGGTGTGGCGTTCAAGGGCTTGGTGGCCAGCAAGCGCAAGCCGGCGCCTGGCGGGAGCGCCCCCGTGCCGGTCGCGATCTCGACGGGCGCCGACGAAACGGTCGCCGTCTCCGACGACATCAGCGGCGAGTACACCGTCGAGGTGATGATGCGCGTGGGCGGGGTCGTGGTGTACCTCGGCGGATACGACCAGAAGAAGCCGGACAGCCTGCAAGAACTCGCGCAGCTTCAGATCGACCGGATCAAGAAAACGGCCGAGGGCAAGAACCCCGACGCGTGAGGGCACCCACGGCCCGGGCCGGCGACGCCCGGGCCGTGGCCTCGAACAATGGCGGGCGCGCCACGCGACAGACTGCCGTGTCGGGCCCCGTGCCCGGCGGCCAGGACTACGCCGATCATTGATCATGCGGCTGGTCGAGGTGGGCTGACGGACGCGGCGTGGGAGCGGATAGAGCCCTTGATGCCGCAGGTGGACGGGCGTGCCCGTCCGTGGCGTGACCACTGCCAGGTGGCAAACGGTGTGCTGTGGCGACTGCGGACCGGGGCTCCGTGGCGTGATCTGCCCGAGAGGTACGGGCCGTGGCAGACGATCTGCGAACGGTTCGCCCGCTGGGATGCCGATGGGACCTGGGCGAGACTGCTGGAGCACGTCCGGGTCTGCGACGACGCGGTGGACCGGGTCGAGTGGACCGTCTCCGTCGACTCCACGATCAACCGGGCCCATCAGCACGCCGCCGGCGCTCGCAAAAAAAGGGAGGCAGACGGGGACGAACTGGAAGGTCCGGGCCACCCGCAGGCGCGCCAGGCCCTCGGCCGATCCCGGGGAGGGCTGACGACCAAAGTCCACCTCGCCGTCGACGGGCGGGGTCTGCCGCTGTCGATCGTGCTCACCCCGGGCAATGTCAACGACGCCACCGCCTTCCGCCGGGTCCTGGAGGGATCCGCGTCCCGCGTGCTGCCACGGGTCGCCCGCGCACGACACCGGACCGGATCCTGGGCGACAAGGCCTACTCGAGCCGAGCGATCCTGCACCTGCTGCGGCGTCGCGGCATCGCAACCACGATCCCCGAACGCCGCGACCAGGCGGCCAACCGTCGGCGGCGCGGAGCTCTCGGCGGCAGACCACCCGCTTTCAACATGGCCGCCTACCGCGATCGCAACGTGGTCGAACGTTGCTTCGCCCGCCTCGAGCGGTTCCGGGCGATCGCCACCCGCTTCGACGAACTCGCCGACCGCTACCGCGCCGGAGTCGTCCTGGCCTCCCTGATCCTCTGGCTGCGCGAACCAGCCAGGTGATCATTTGTCGGACACGCCTTAGGGGCGGAGGACGAAGGGGACTACCCGCTCCGGCCCGCGCGGCCCACCGAGGCCATCGCCTCCTGCAGCAGGGCCCGTGCCTTCGTCTCCGCCGCGTACGGCACGCGCAGGATCTGCTCGGCGTTCCCCCAGACCTGGCCGGGGCGCTGCTGGAAGACCCCGAGCGAGTCCTTGTCGCCGCAGCCGGGGTTGTTCATGTGCGACTCGACCCAGCCGGCTCGAAGGCGGCCGACATGACCTTCTCCGAGACGCCCACCGCGAACCGGCGCGTCATGAAGTCGACAGCCGAGCGGGCGCCCGCAGTCGAGCACGAACCGCCGTGACCTGCTGGGGCCGATGGGCACCGCGTGCGACCGGGCCAGGGAGCCGGGCCGCCCGTCGGCGAGGCGAGGGCGGCGTACGACAGGCGTAGGCTCACGGCCGTGATACCCGAGGGATTGCGGCACGGCCGCTACGTCAGCCTGACCACGTTCCGCAAGGACGGCACGGGGGTCGCCACGCCGGTCTGGTACGCGGTGGACGGCGACGAACTGTACGTCTGGACGCGCGAGGACTCCTGGAAGGTCAAGCGGCTGCGCCGCGACAGCCGGGTCGTCGTCACCGAGTGCGACGTGCGCGGCCGGGTCGCGGAGGGCGCCGCCCACGCCGAGGGCACGGCGCGGCTGCTGGACGACGTCCAGGGCGTACGGAAGCTGCTGGCCCGCAAGTACGGCCTGCAGTTCTGGATGGTCGACCTGCCGGCGGCCCTGGTGCGGCGGGGGAAGCGGCCGCATGTGGGGATCGCGGTGAAGTTCCCGGTCGAAAAGCCCCTGTAGCCCTGCTGTAACACGGCTGAGGTCGAATGCCTCCCGACCGGAGGATTCCAGTCGGCTGTGGGCAGGGGCATACATGATGGTGCATCACCTCCCGGAGGAGGTCGCGGCGTTCGCGCGCCACCTCGGACGCCTGGTGGCGGGGCTCGACGAGGGAGGCGGCTGGTACGGCGTCTTCCGGCAGCGCGACCCCGACGGGATGCGGGCCTGCCTCGACGGCAGGGAGGTACCGCCCTGGGACGTGGTCGAGTCGCTGCTCCAGGACCTGGCGGCCGCACGGGGCGAAGGGGAGCTCGGGCCGGAGACGGTACGCGCACGGCGGCTGCACGCCGCCGCTGCCGCCGCGTACGACCGGCGCCCGGGCGGCCGGGACGCGCTCCGCGAGCGGCTGGCCCTGATGGTGCGCGAGCAGGCGGCGGCCGTACGGCGCGGCGAGGAACTGGTGGCCCTGCTGGGCACGGTCCCCGAGGGCACCCCCGACGCGCAGCGGCTCGCCCACGACCTCGCGTGGGTGCAGGACGACCACGCCAGGGCGACCGCCCGGATCGAGGAGCTGGGCGCCCGCCTGGCGGCGCTCCCCGAGGCGCCGGCTCCCACGCCCCCCGAGCGGAGCCGTACCGCCGCCGACGTCAAGCCCAGGAAACGCCCGCGAGGCGCCCGGTACGCCTGGCTCGAGGAGGAGGACGACCTCCCGGACGCCGCCCCCGCCCCCGCCTCCGTACCCGACCTGTCCACCACCGTCGCCACCCCGCGCGGGGCCCGCTTCGGCGGCGCCCCCGAACAAGAACGACAACAGCCGCGACCGCAGCACCCCCACCGGTACGAAGCCACCGACGAGACCGCCCGCCGTGCCGCCCACGACACCGTCGGCGCGCTGCTGCGCCTCCGGGCCGGAGGCCGGGGCGGCGAGGCGCACGCCCTGCTGTGCGAGGCCGCCACCTGGCCCGCCGCCCGGCTGCCCCTGCTCGCCGACGAACTCCACCGGGCCGGCCTGGCCCCCGACTGGGCCACCCTCCTGTGGGAGGCCGCCTCCCTCCCACCCGAGCGGCTCGTCGACGTCGCCGGGGCGCTCACCGCCGCCGGACGTGGCCAGGACGCCCGGCAGTTGCTGCGCCAGGGCGTGGCGCGGCCCACCGCCGAGACGGCCGCCGCCGCGCTGGCGCTCGACGAGGGCGGGCGCCCCGAGGAGGCCCAGGTGCTGATCGGCGCGTTCGTCGGGTCCCGCAGCGCCGAGGACGCCGCTCGCCTCGCCGCGTACGCCCCGCACCGCCTGGTGCCGTACCTCCTGTCCGCCGCCCGCGCTCTCGCCGCGACGTCCCCGTCGCGCGAACGGGACCTGGTGCACGCCCTCCGGGTCGCGGGCCTGGTCGGCGACTGACCGGCAACCGGCGGAAGCGCGTCCAATGTGGACCACTCGGGTACGAAACATGATCGACTCCGGCGGTTGACGGCGGCGGTCTTGCCCAGGGGTGTGGCGAGGCTTACGTTCGCTGTCTACGCACCCCGTCTACGTGCGTAGAGGCTCTCTGACGCCGTGCCGAAGGAGCAGCTCATGTCCCACATCGTGCGCGCCGCGCTCGTCCAGGCGACCTGGACCGGCGACACCGAATCCATGATCGCCAAGCATGAGGAGCACGCCCGGGAGGCGGCCCGGCAGGGCGCCAAGGTCATCGGTTTCCAGGAGGTGTTCAACGCCCCCTACTTCTGCCAGGTCCAGGATCCGGAGCACTACCGCTGGGCCGAGGCCGTCCCCGACGGCCCGACCGTACGGCGCATGCAGGACCTCGCCCGGGAGACCGGCATGGTGATCGTCGTCCCGGTCTTCGAGATCGACGGCCCGGGCTTCTACTACAACACCGCCGCCGTGATCGACGCCGACGGCTCGTACCTGGGCAAGTACCGCAAGCACCACATCCCCCAGGTCAGGGGTTTCTGGGAGAAGTACTACTTCAGGCCCGGCAACCTGGGCTGGCCGGTCTTCGACACCGCCGTGGGCCGCGTCGGCGTCTACATCTGCTACGACCGCCACTTCCCCGAGGGCTGGCGCCAACTCGGCCTGAACGGCGCCCAGCTGGTCTACAACCCCTCCGCGACCCACCGAGGGCTCTCCTCCCACCTCTGGCAGCTGGAGCAGCCCGCCGCGGCCGTCGCCAACCTCTACTACGTCGCCGCCATCAACCGCGTCGGACAGGAGGAGTACGGGGACAACGACTTCTACGGAACCAGCTACTTCGTCGACCCGCGCGGCCAGTTCGTCGGTGACGTCGCCTCCGACAAGGCGGAGGAGCTGCTCGTCCGGGATCTCGACTTCCGCCTTATCGACGACGTACGGCAGACCTGGGCGTTCTACCGCGACCGGCGGCCCGACGCGTACGAGGGGCTGGTGCAGCCGTGACGACCGACCTCCACGCCACCGACCTGTACGCACGCCACAAGGCCGTCATCCCCGACTGGGTCTCGCTCTACTACCAGGACCCCATCGAGATCACCCACGGCGAGGGCCGTTACGTCTGGGACGCCGGCGGCAAGCGCTACCTCGACTTCTTCGGCGGCATCCTCACCACCATGACCGCCCACGCCCTGCCCGAAGTCACCAAGGCCGTCACCGAACAGGCCGGGCGGATCATCCACTCCTCCACCCTCTACCTCAACCGCCCCATGGTGGAGCTCGCCGAGCGCATCGCGCACCTCTCCGGCATCCCGGACGCCCGGGTCTTCTTCACCACCTCCGGCACGGAGGCGAACGACACCGCCCTGCTGCTGGCCACCGCCCACCGGCGCACCAACCAGATCCTGGCGATGCGCAACAGCTACCACGGCCGCTCCTTCTCCACGGTCTCCGTCACCGGCAACCGCGCCTGGACACCGACCACCCTCTCCCCGCTCCAGACGCTGTACGTGCACGGCGGCGTCCGCGGCCGGGGCCCCTACGCGCACCTGAGCGACGCCCGGTTCATCGAGGCCTGCGTCGCCGACCTCGAAGACCTGCTGGGGCACACCGGTGACGTCGCCGCGCTGATCGCCGAGCCCATCCAGGGCGTCGGCGGCTTCACCTCCCCACCGGACGGGCTGTACGCGGCCTTCCGTGAGGTCCTCGCGCCCCGCGGCATCCTGTGGGTCGCCGACGAGGTGCAGACCGGCTGGGGCCGCACCGGCGAGCACTTCTGGGGCTGGCAGGCCCACGCCGCGAGCGGCCCGCCCGACATGCTCACCTTCGCCAAGGGCATCGGCAACGGCATGTCCATCGGCGGCGTCGTCGCCCGCGCGGAGGTCATGAACTGCCTGAACGCCAACTCCATCTCCACCTTCGGCGGCTCACCCGTCACCATGGCCGCCGGTCTCGCCAACCTCTCCTACCTCCTCGAACACGACCTCCAGGGCAACGCCCGGCGCGTCGGCGGGCTGCTCATCGAGCGGCTGCGCGCCGTGGGCGCCGGCGTCGGCTGCGTACGGGAAGTGCGCGGCCGCGGCCTGATGATCGGCATCGAACTGGTGAAACCCGGCTCGGACGAGGCCCACCCGCAAGCGGCGGCCGCCGTCCTCGAAGCGGCCCGCGAAGGCGGCCTGCTCATCGGAAAGGGCGGCGGCCACAACACCAGCGCCCTGCGCATCGCCCCGCCGCTCTCCCTGACCGTCGCCGAGGCCGAGGAAGGCGCCGCGATCCTCGAACGGGCCCTGCACTCGATCTGACCCAAGGGGGCGACCCACCCATGAGCACCACCCGCACCCTCGTCCGAGGCGGCCTCGTCATCACCGCCACCGACGAGACCCACGCCGACATCCTGATCGAGGACGGCCGCATCGCCGCGCTCGCCGCCCACGGCTCCACCGTCTCCGCCTCGTGGACCGCCGAGCGGACGATCGACGCCACCGACAAGTACGTGATCCCGGGCGGCGTCGACGCCCACACCCACATGGAACTGCCCTTCGGCGGGACCTTCGCCTCCGACGACTTCGAGACCGGCACCCGCGCGGCCGCCTGGGGCGGCACCACCACCATCGTCGACTTCGCCGTCCAGTCCATGGGACACGCGCTGCGCGACGGCCTCGACGCCTGGCACGCCAAGGCCGACGGCAAGTGCGCCATCGACTACGCCTTCCACATGATCCTCTCCGATGTGAACGAGTCCTCCCTCAAGGAGATGGACCTGCTGGTGGAGGAGGGCGTCACCTCGTTCAAGCTCTTCATGGCCTACCCAGGCGTCTTCTACAGCGACGACGGGCAGATCCTGCGCGCCATGCAACGCGCGTCCGTCAACGGCGGGCTGATCATGATGCACGCCGAGAACGGCATCGCCATCGACGTCCTCGTCGAACAGGCCCTCGCCCGCGGCGAGACCGACCCCCGCTACCACGGCGAGGTCCGCAAGGTGCTGCTGGAGGCGGAGGCCACGCACCGCGCCATCCAGCTCGCGCGCGTCGCGGGCGCACCCCTGTATGTCGTCCACGTATCGGCCGAGGAGGCCGTCGCCGAGCTCGCCGCCGCCCGCGACAAGGGCCTGCCGGTGTTCGGCGAGACCTGCCCGCAGTACCTGTTCCTGTCCACGGACAACCTCGCCGAGCCGGGCTTCGAGGGCGCCAAGTACGTGTGCAGTACCCCGCTGAGGCCGCGCGAGCACCAGGCGGCGCTGTGGCGCGGGCTGCGCACCAACGACCTCCAAGTCGTCTCCACCGACCACTGCCCGTTCTGCTTCAGCGGGCAGAAGGAGCTGGGCCGCGGCGACTTTTCGAAGATCCCCAACGGCCTGCCGGGCGTGGAGAACCGGATGGACCTGCTGCACCAGGCTGTTGTTGATGGGCACATCAGCCGCCGGCGCTGGATCGAGATCGCCTGCGCCACCCCGGCCCGGATGTTCGGCCTCTATCCGAAGAAGGGCACCATCGCCCCCGGCACGGACGCCGACGTCGTGATCTACGACCCGCACACCGAGCAGGTCATCTCCGCCGAGACCCACCACATGAACGTCGACTACTCGGCGTACGAGGGCAAACGGGTCACCGGACGCGTCGAGACCGTCCTGTCCCGCGGCGAACCGGTCATGGAAGACCGCCGCTTTGTCGGCCGGGCGGGGCACGGCGTGTATACGCCGCGCTCCACCTGCCAGTACCTGAACTAGGAGCCCCGGCATGGACTTCGGACTCGTTCTGCAGACCGACCCGCCCGCGTCGCAGGTCGTCGGACTCATGCGGCGTGCGGAGCGCAACGGCTTCCGCTACGGCTGGACCTTCGACTCGGCCGTGCTCTGGCAGGAGCCCTTCGTCATCTACAGCCAGATCCTCGAACACACGACGAAGCTCCGCGTCGGCCCGATGGTCACCAACCCGGGCACCCGGACGTGGGAGGTGACCGCCTCCACCTTCGCCACCCTCAACGACATGTTCGGCAACCGCACCGTCTGCGGCATCGGCCGCGGCGACTCCGCCATGCGCGTCGCGGGCCGCAAGCCCAACACCCTGGCCCGTCTCGGTGAGGCGATCGACGTCATCCGGGACCTGGCGGAGGGCCGGGAGGCGCTCGTCGACGGGCAACCGGTCCGGATCCCCTGGGTGCGGAACGGGAAGCTCCCGGTGTGGATGGCGGCGTACGGCCCCAAGGCGCTGGCCCTCGCCGGGCAGAAGGCGGACGGTTTCATCCTCCAGCTGGCCGACCCGTTCCTCACGGAGTGGATGGTCAAGACGGTGCGCAAGTCCGCCGAGGAAGCCGGCCGCGACCCGGCCTCGGTGACCATCTGCGTCGCCGCGCCCGCGTACGTGGGCGACGACCTGGCGCACGCGCGCGACCAGTGCCGCTGGTTCGGCGGCATGGTCGGCAACCACGTGGCGGACCTGGTGAGCCGGTACGGCGAGCACTCCGGCCTGGTGCCGGAGGCCCTCACCGACTACATCAAGGCCCGTCAGGGCTACGACTACAGCCACCACGGCCGCGCCGGGAACCCGTCCACCGACTTCGTCCCCGACGAGATCGTCGACCGCTTCTGCCTCCTCGGCCCACCGGCCGCCCACATCGCGAAACTGAAGGCGCTGCGGGCCCTGGGAGTCGACCACTTCGCCGTGTACGCCATGCACGACGCGAGGGAAGCGACGATCGACGCGTACGGCTCCGACATCATCCCCGGGCTCGGGGGCTGACAGTCCGCAGCAGGCCACCGGATGCCAGAGGGATCTTGTGGACCATCCCTTTGACGACCTGGCGGTCTGCCGCCCTGGGCCGCCCGCTGACGGCCTCGCGGCGGTCCCGCGGTATCAGCGGAGCCGGCAACGCCACTCCCGGTAGGTGAGTTGAGGACCGCGTGCTGCGCGGTCGCGAGATCAGGGCTGCCGAAGAAAACGTCGTCGGGACCGTCGAACTTCCGGTTCATCACCAGGCGATGCAGTGCCTTCAGATGCCACAACGAGCTGAAAGTCACCGAGACGGAATCATCTGTCACACCGGGACCATGACGTACCAGGCCCAAGGCAGACGCGGCAGGGGGCCGCCTGGACGGGGATGTCCCGGAGGTCAGGGCAGACCGCCACGGCCGCCCTGCGGGGTGGCGATGTTTCAGCGCCGGGCTGCCACGGCTGCCGCGGCCGCGGCGAGGATGCGGTGCAGGACGGGGACCGGGATCGCCGGATTGGTGACCGCCGCGCCTGCCGTGTCGCGGTCGTGCAACAGCCCGGCAAGGACGCGGGCCGGCAGCCGGGCATGGCGCATCGCGGTCCCGCGGACGTGGGCCGCTGGGTCGTTCAGCAGCCGCACCGCGTCGGCCGGTGACAGCCGGGGGTCCTCGGCCGCGCGGCGGCGCACCTCGGCTTCTGGGTCGCGGGCGAGACGTGCGACGTCGGCAGACGTGGAATTCGGATCGTCCAGGGCCAGACGGCGCATACGCCCATCGGGGTCGTCGACGTAGCGCAGCAGGCCCGTACGGGGGAAGTTGGGGTGGCTGCGGGGGCGGTCGGGGTGAGTGAGGCTGCCGTCCCACCAGCGCCAGACCTCCAGCAGCATCCAGGCCGGCGCGTCGTCGCATGATTCGGCGAGGAACAGGTGGACCGTCCGGTCCTCGTCCCGCGCCAGACGCTCCGCGACGTCCGGTGGAAGGCGCCGGGCACGGGCCACGCTTCGCCGGATGAGCGGATGGGACGATACGGCGAGGCGGCGCATTGCGTCGGCCTCACCGTGCAGGTCTTCGACCCAGGGCAGAGTGCGCGACATCGACGTCGGGTCGAAGTCGTAGCGCACCGCGGCACGCTGCTCCTCGTTGAGGTCGGGCCGCAGTGCCACCGCCGAGCGGATGTCGTTGTCCGGGTCCTCCGCCAGGACGGCGACGCTGTGCGCACCGAGCTGCGGGTTCGCGGCCAGTGCTCGGCGTACTTCCGCGTCCCCGTCCCGGACCAGCTCCGCCTCCAGCTCGGGCGAGAGACGGCACTGTTCGAGCGCGTGCCGGGGCTCGGGCAGCGCGGCGAAGACCTCGCGAGGCATGGGAACGCGGGTGTGGTGGGCGAGCAGCGCCGCCGTGCGCACCGCGTCGTCGGTGTCCGCCAGCAGCCGCGTCCGCAGCGGCGCGGCGAGGTCTTCCCACCGGGCGCAGGCAGTTGCCCGCACCCGGGGATCGGCGTCGGCCGCGAGGCTGGGGAGGTGGTGCGCGGGGAGCCCGGGGAGTTCGGCGGCCCGAGCGCGGGACGGACCGGCGAGGAGCTCGTCGTACAGGTCCCCGGGGAGTTCGACACCCCAGGCGCAGGCATGTCCGGCCCGGAGCACGCGCCGGCTCGGCGACGGTTCGGCGCGGACCAGGCGTACCCACTGATCGGGCGTGAGCTTGGGCCGGAAGGTGTCCGCGGGCGTCGAGCGCACCCGCGGATCGGGATGCGTCACGGCGGCGTCGAGTACGGCGGGCCGGTCGCAGCAGTGGAGGAAGCCCTCCGCCACATCCAGCAGCCGGATCAGCAGCTCGTCCGGTGCGGCCGGATTGGACCCGATCCCTTCCGCCCAGTGCAGGGGCCATGCCGGCCGGCCGGGCACCGCTGCCCACACCTCGGCGCGTTCGACCTCCGTCTCGCGCCCGGCGGCTGCGGCGGCCTCCTCCAGCCGCTCCGGCAGCCGGTCCAGGGCCGTCACCCGAGGCCCGTCCGCGCCGGGCACCTCCGCCAGCAGCACCTGCCCGTCGAGGGAGAGCGCCACGAACCCGGGGTCGCCGGTCAGCCTCGGCACCCCGCCGCCGGCGTAGCGGACCCGGGTCCAGCAGGAGTCGTTGCCGCCGATCCGATGTCCAAGGACGGCTACCAGGAACTCACCGTCGACACCTGCAAGGCGGCGCCACCACGCGGCGTCGAGCGCTTCCCGGACCGCGACGTCCGGCGCCGCGATCCCCCGCGCGATCCGCCAGCCGGCCTCCGGCGGGAACAAGCTACCCGGGCGCATGTCCTCGACGACCGTGAGTCCGGCGCATGCGAGCAGTTCGTGGAGTTCCGATCGGCGTGGCACGCGGTCATGATCCCACCGACTCACGGGGGGACAAGGCCCTCAGCCCAGGACACCATCACCGATGGCGCACTTACTCGGCAGGGTCCGCTCGCGGGGCCGGCTCTCAGGAGTCACGTCGCCGAGCTTACGAAACCTGGGAGCCCTCAGAACGACGAACCGAGACGACGCCCGACGAACGGGGCCGCTGACCCGCGGAATCTCACGACCGCTCCATAAGAGGTCGCGCGGGTAGGCGTGTGCTCATGGGCAGCGGTTCGGGCGTTCGTCCCAGCGGTGGGTCGTCCAGGTCCGGTTCAAGGCTCTTCGCCATCTGCGAGGAAGCCCTTGCGGGGAGGGCAAGGGCTTCGTGGTGTGCGGGTCCGTGGGGAGCCGGGTGAGTGACCCTGACGATCAGCCTGGGGTGCGCCGGCCCGTTGGCGACTGGCTCGCGCGTCCGCGCCGGAGTGCGGCCAGCGTCATCACGCTCCCGGCGACGCCCATCGCGCAGGCGGCGATCCAGTGCCGGGTCTGCTGTCCCAGGACCAGCACGGAGGCGGCGCCGAACCAGAGGCCGGACGCGGGTAGCAGCAGGATCTTCCAGCCGGGAACGCGGCGATCGGCGAGGAGCATGACGGAGCCCAAGGCGATCACGCCGCCGGCGAACAGGGCGTACGTGTAGCGCTCGCCGCCGTCGGGAAGGCCGTAGCGCCCGCGGGCGTGTTCCTCGAGGCCCAGGTGGACGGATCCGCCGATGGACCAGAAGAAAGCGCTGAATGCGATCACACCGAGAGCGACGATCCACCACAGAGTTCTCACGCCGGGATCGTACGGGAGGGCGGCGGGGCTCGACCAAGGCGTCGTTCCAGCCGGCCTTGTGCGCGTGGAGCTCGCGAGCCGTGACTTCGGCGTCGAGGGTGGCCGGCAGTGCGCGGTGCAACCGATATCAGGTTGTCGATCGCGGTCATCGGAGAAAGCCCCCGGTGCCGGAACGAGGGAATCGGGCGTATGAGCCAAGGGTGACGGCCACCCGTTTGGCCGGTCAGAAGCCTTTCGCGCCGTCAGACTCTGGGAGGGAACGCCCCGGTGGGGCGTGGGTGTGGGCGAGGCGGGGGCGAGACGGTGTGGGTGTGACCGAGCGCGGTAGGGCCGACCGTGCCGCTCCGGGCGAGACGGGAGTGGGCGAGCCGGGGCAGGCCGAGACGGGGCTGGGCGAGACGGACCACGGCGTCCCGCACGCACGCGCGGCGACGGAGGACCGGCCGGGCGGGCGACAGTACGGCGACGAGCAGCGGCGGGCCGGCGGGCCGGCGCGTGCGGTGCCGCGGCACGTGGCCTGCGTGATGGACGGCAACGGCCGCTGGGCGCAGCGGCGTTCGCTTCCCCGCACGGCGGGCCACCGGGCCGCGGAGACCACCGTCATCGACATCATCGAGGCGGCCCGAACCGCCGGCGTCGGGTGGCTCAGCCTGTACGCCTTCTCCACCGAGAACTGGAACCGCCCTGGTACCGAGGTCGACTACCTGATGTGCTTGGTCCGCCGGGTCGTGCGGAAGCATGCGCCGCTGCTGCTCGCCCGCGGCATCCGCTGCCGCTTCCTCGGGGTCGCCGACCCGCGCATCCCCTGTCAATTGGCCCGGGATTTCGACGACCTGACGACGCTGACCGCCGACAACCGGGTGATGACGCTGACCGTCGCCTTCGACCATGGCGGGCGGCGGGACATCGTCGAGGCCGCAAAGTCGCTGATCCGCAGCGGGACGCCCGCCGAAGAGGTGACCGAGCGGCTCTTCGCGGACCACCTGCCGTTCCCCGACACCCCCGACGTGGACCTGGTCATCCGCACCTCCGGCGAGCAGCGCATCTCCAACTTCATGCTCTGGCAGGTCGCCTACGCCGAGTGGGTCTTCCCCGAGGTGCTCTGGCCGGACTTCCGGGCCCCCGACTTCCTCGCCTGCCTGCACACCTACCGGCGTCGCGACCGTCGCTTCGGCGGCGTGGCCCCCCGGACGAACGGAGACCCATCATGACGACCGGAACCACGGGAACGGCCGACGAGAAGCCTCTGTTCGGGGCGAAATCGCAGTTCCGCTCCTTCTTCGACGACCCGCGCTGGGCGCTGGCCGTGATCCGTGCCACCGTGCTGGAGGCCGCTCACCCGCAGATCGGCGCCGCGCTCGTCGACAACTCCACTTTCGTTGCTCACCCCTGGCGCCGGCTGCGCAACACCATCCTCAGCATGCGGCGCATGTTCGGCGCCGACCCGGCGGTACGTGAACGGGAGGCCGCCAGGCTCAACCGGCTGCACGCCCGCATGAGCGGCTCCGACTCCCGCGGCCGCGCCTACGACGCGATGGACCGCGCGACCCGCGCCTGGGTGGTCGCCACCCTCTTCGAGAGCGCCGTCACCATGTGCCGGCTGAGCGGCCAGCCGCTCGACCAGGACACGATGGAGCGGATGTACGCGGAGTACCGCGCCTACCTCGCCGCGCTCGACGGCGACGCCGGGGAGCTCCCCGAGGAACTGCACGACTTCTGGAATTACTTCGACCGGGTCGTCGAGAACGAGCTGGAGAACACCGAGGCGGCCCGCGTCATCCTCTACCGGCTCTTCGACCACCTGCCCGCCCCGGCGCTGCTCGACGGCGCGCCGACACTGTGGGCGGCCGGCCGCGCTGTCGCCGGTCCGCTGCTTGGCGCCATCACCGTCGCCTCGCTCCCCGAGTCGTACCGGCGCCGGGCCGGCCTGCCGGAGATGCCCGGCGCCCCCACCCTCATGCAGGGCGCCTACCTCGCCGCCGGGCTCGCCCGCTTCCTGCCCGAGGGCTGGATCAACGCCGAGAGCATCATCGAGGTCCTCTCGCTCTCACCCGGCAGCGACGACCCGCGCGCCCGCACCGTGGCCGCCCTGGGCGCCCGCATGAAACGGGCATCGGCCCTGCTCCGCCTCCTCACACCGCTGGGCGGCGACGCCCACCCCGGGCCGGACCCGGCGCCTTCGGCGGGCACGGGGGAGGGCCGACGCTCGGCGGAGGAGTTCTTCCGCCAGGTGCTGGACCAGACCGGCGACGGCCACCTCGACTGGCCCGACCTCGCCGCCATGGCCCGCGAACTGTCCACCCGCCTCGACCTGGACGAACCCGAGGAGACCCGGCTCTACGACGCCTTCGCCGCCTGGTGGCGCGAGCTCCAGGCCGCCCTCGACACCGACGGCGACGGCCGCGTCAGCGCCGACGAGTACGCCGCCGCCGTCCCCTCCCTCGCCGGACCCGCGCTCATCCGCGTCGCGGAAGTGCTCTTCGCCGCCACCGACAAGGACGGCAGCGGGTCCATCGACGCCGACGAGTACCGGACCCTCTTCCGCACCGCCTTCCACCGCGACCTCATCACCACCGACGGCGCCTACGGCCAAAGCGCCTTCGTGGGCGACTTTCTCTCCTTCATGTCGGGCCGCCGCACAAGCACCCCGTACGACCCTCTTCTCGCCGACGCCTGACGAACCAGTGCACGTGGGCGGCCACGGCGTGCACGCTCCGGCACTCCACGTCCCGACTTGCGGCTCAGGTGCCCGCGAAACTTCCTCGAGCGGCAGGGTGTCGCTCTGGCAGCGTCGCCGGCCAGGTGGCAACACAACGAAACCCGTCCGCAGTTCCCTGCTTCATGACCGTCGCCCGCCGAACTCCCAGGGTGCCGTCGAGCAGGACGTGGCCCGGTCGGCTTCGCGCAGGGCGCGCAGCAGGCCGGATGACGATCGGCGAGCACGGGGAGGGGACGCGTGGCACCACCCGTCAGGGCCTTGGCCGGCGTGTGAGTACGCGGCGTCCTTGAGCAGCTCCTCCGTGAGCCGTACGCCCGTCAGTCGCTCGGCGAGAGCGAGGACCGCCGCCTTGGTGTCGGTGCTCGGGCCGGTGCGGTCCTCCTTCTCGGTCAGGCCGAAGCCGATCTCACGCATCACGGGGACCAGGTCGTCCGGGGTGCTGCCGTACCTGTCGGTGGGCCATTCGAAGCCGGTCCGAAGCTCACCGGCCTCGTACCAGGAGGAACGTATCCAGGCGTAGTCCTGCGCGGTCACCGAAGTCATGCACCACAGTCTGTCCGCCACCACTGACACCCTTTCTTCCCCGAACCGCTCAGCCTCCCGTTCACCTGCGTGTGCGTGCAGCCGGGTCGCGCTCGGCAAGGACAGGTCAGCGGGTGACGATCGGGCGGAAGGCGTCCCGTACGTCGGAGTCGGTGGTGGAGACGAACTGGTCGCCGGGTCCGTAGTCGTACGTGCCGTAGTACTCGTAGCGCAGGACGGCCGGGCAGCTTCCGCCGCTGATCTGCACCGAGCGTGGACCGACGCGTTTACCGGTGCGCAGCTCGTAGACCTTCAGTGGGATCTTGACCTTGTGGAAGGTGACTCGGTGGGGGAGGTGGACGGACTTGTCGTTCTCGTAATAGCAGGACTCGACGGCGGTGCCGTTCTTCGCCGTCTCCGCGCAGACCACGAGCGCCGCCTTCGTCGGGTCGTCGGTGCGCCAAGCGCCGGGGAGTTTGCCGGTGTACTCGGTGTCGCCGAGGAACAGCGCGCGGTTGGCCCCTTTGCGGTACGGCGGGGCGGCGCTGTATTTGGCGGGTTTGTCGCAGTAGCCGGACGTCGCGCCGTGGGTGGCCGCGATCAGAGCCCGCACCTCGTCGAGTTCGATGGCCAGGCCCGCCTTCTTCACGCCGCTGCGTGCCTTGCCGGTGAGCGGCTCGTCCGGATACGCGTCGAGAAGCCGCTGGTAGCGCACCTGTGCCTGTTTCCAGTTCTCCTCGTCCATCAGGGCGTCGCCGCATCCGGCCAGCGCCGCGGGTTCCGTACGCGTCGCGGCGTCGGCGGACCGGTCCAGGACGTCACGGGTGGGCTCGCGGGTGCGGAGCCAGCCGGCGATGTCGGCGGTGTCACAGGCGTCCGCAGTGGGCAGGGCGTCGAGGAAGGTGTTCAGGACCGTTTGGACCGTCTTCTCGTGGCCGGGCTCCGCCAGGACGTGGGCGAGGACGCCGAAGCCTTGCTCCAGTTTCTTCAGGTCCCCGGACTGCCCGGCGTCGTACAGCGTGGACGCGGCGCGCTCCAGCCGTTGGCAGGTCTCCACCACCGCGTCGCCGGGTTCGACCACTGTCGCTCCCGCCACGCGGTGGCCGGACCACACCTCGCTCTGCGCGGCGAAGACTCCGTCGCAGTCACCGGCCTCGCGGGCCTCGTTCACCCGGTTCTCGATGCCGTGCGCCTCGACGCGCAGCACCACGGCGGTCAGCAGGACCGCGACCGTGACGGCGAGGGTGCCGGTGCGCTGCGCCCGCCGTGGGACATGCTCGCGCCCGCGGGCCAGGAACCAGCCGTGGGCCGTGCAGACTGCCCACCACAGGAGCAGCAGAAGCTCACACCAGACCTCGGCGGTCGCGGCGGTGAGTTCGAGAAGCACGCCGGTGCCGAGCACGGCGATCGCGGCCGGCCGCCGGTGGCCCAGCAGCAGATAGCCGATGCCGAGCAGCGAGGCGTTGCCGATCGCGGCCGCCACCGGGTCGCACGGGGCCGGGGCGGGCGGCTCGGGCGGCCGGGGTGACACGGGCGGCTCCGGCGGCTCGCCGGGCGGCCGGTACGGGTCGTGTTCGTACGTCGAGTAGTCCATGGGCCGTCATCCTCGAGGCGAAGTGGGAGCCGGGCCGCGTACGGAGAACCAGCGGCGGGCGGTCCGGCCGAGCACCACCCACAGGGCCGCCCCGTCGATGCAGAAGACCAGCAGCACCGCCGGACTGGGCGCTCCGGAGGCCAGAGAGCCGATGAAGGCGAGGAACATCGAGCACGCCACGAAGGTCAGGCACGCGGCCAGCACCACACGGATCCAGGGACGGCGCCGGCCGGCCAGGACGGCGCAGGCGACCTGAAGCGCCGCCAGTCCCCAGCAGAACAGCGCCACGAACCAGGCCAGGCCCATCGGCATGATCAGGTCCTGCCCGTGCTCCCGCTTGCTGTAGTTCTCGTCGAGTACCGCCCAGCCGCCGAAGGCGGTGCCCACCGCGTGCGCGACGACGACCACGAGCACGAAGACGAGGGCCCCGGAGAAGCGCGCCGCCTCGGACGGACGGGGTTCGCCGGACTGACCCGGGGGGCCGGACGGCCCGGCCGGGCCGTCCGGGCCGCTCCGGGGGGAGAAGTCCTGCATGGGGATCACCTCACACTTTCGTTGTCCGGCAGGTCGTAGACCCGGGCCCAGTCGACTTCGTGGACGGCGCTCTGCAGGTCGTCCCCGTAGAAGGTGTCGAGCTGGATGGTCTGGTGCATGGAAGGGGCGCACTGGATGCAGTCGCGGTCCGCGTTTGCGCCGCCGGAGAAGCGGAACCACTCCTCTCCGTCGATGAAGCCGCGCAGATGGTCCGCGGTCCACTCGACGGCGACGTTGTGCCACCGCGACAGGTCCACGCCGCACTTCTGCGCGAACTCCTGCTGCACGGGCACGCCCCCCGGGTGCGGGTAGTGCAGGAACGCCTCGGCGCACGGCTCACCGGGGGCGCCGTTCTCCAGGTAGTCGTACTCACCGTCCTGCGGATGCTCGCCGGAGTCCGGCCAGAGGATCAGCAGCGGGTGGTACTGCCGCCCGTTGCCGGGGGCGGTGGCCCGGGAGCGTACGCGCGCCTCCCAGCGGCCGTACCGCTGTCCGTACGGCGAGGCGAGCCATCCGCTGTCGCCGTTCGCCTCGCCGGTCATGCGCAGTGCGCCGCCGACGACCCGCGTATTGACGTCGCAGCGGCGGCCGTTGTCGCTGTGGCCGGGCCAGCACGCGCCGGGGCCGCCACCCGCCAGGCGCCACTTCTCGCGGTCGGGTACGGCGGGTCCGCCTCGGAGCCGTAGCCGAACTCGTCCGACCACTCGGGCAGCGGGGCGCCCCAACCGTACCGTTCGGCGGCCGTCGACGGCCGCGCCGGACCGGCGTTCGTCGTGGTCGTCGCGGAGGTCACCACCAGGGCAGCCGCTGCGAACCCCACGGCGAGGGGCCGGGCGCGAGGTCGTCCGTACATGCATCTCCTTCTGCCTGTCGCATGGGTGAGGGGGCGGCCCGAGCCCTCCCCCCTTTGCCCGGGCTCGGGCCGTGCCGTGGCCGTTCCGGGCCACTGCCCTCGGCCATTCGACCGCCGTACGCCGTTGTTCAGCAGGCCCTGTCCCGGCGCCGAACAATCGGAGGCGCACACCGGCGGGGCGAACCTGCCGCGGTTCATCGGGAAGACGGGGCGAACGCCCGTGTCCCACCAGCAGTTACCCGGCAGTTCGGTTGCGGTCGTACCGCCCGGCTTCCTACCGTGGGCACCCGAGCAGGCGCACTGGGTGATGCCCGGGTGGCGTCTCGGCGGAGCGAGGGGGCGGGCGCGTGTCGGGACAGCCGGGGCCGGGCCGCACCGAGGGTGAGCTGGACCCGGAGGCTGGACCGGTGCAGCGGTTCGCCGCCGGACTGCGGGCGCTGCGCGAGGCCGCGGGGAAGCCCACGTACCGGGCCATGGCTCAGCGGACGCGGTACGGAGTGACCACCTTGTCGCAGGCGGCGGCCGGGAAGCAGCTGCCCACCCGAGCGGTGGCGCTCGCTTATGTGGAGGCGTGCGGCGGTGACGTGATCGAGTGGGAGCGGCGCTGGCGCGAGGTGTCGGCCGAGCTCGCCGCCGAGGCGTCCGGTGACGAGAAGTCCCGGCCGCCGTACCGCGGCCTGACCCGGTTCGAACCGGCTGACGCCGACCTCTTCTTCGGCCGCGACCAGCTCCTGGAACGGCTGACCGGACTGACCCGCAAGCACCGCCTCACCGCCGTCTTCGGCCCCTCCGGCAGCGGCAAGTCCTCACTGTTGCGCGCCGGCCTGATCCCCCGGCTGCGCACCCCACCCGAGGACGCGGGCGACGGGAACCGCGAGACCGCTCCGGCGGCCGTACGGATCTTCACGCCCGGCCTCGACCCGCTGCGCACGCACGCCGACCGCCTCATGCCCGTGCCCGGCACCGAGGCCGACACCTGGCTGCTCGTCGACCAGTTCGAGGAGCTGTACACCCTCGGCGCCGACCCGGCCGACCGGGACGCCTTCATCGACCGCCTCGTCGCCGCCACCGACGCCGACAGCCGGTTGCGCGTCCTCATCGCGGTGCGGGCCGACTTCCTCGGCCGCTGCGCCGAACACCCCGGCCTCACCGCCGCGTTGCAGGGCGCCACGCTGCTCGTCGGGCCGATGAGCCGCGCGGAGCTGCGGGAGGCCATCGTGCGCCCGGCCGCCGCGGACGGCCTGATCGTCGAACGCTCCCTGACCGACCGTCTTCTCGACGAGGTCGAGGGCGCCCCGGGCGGGCTGCCGATGATGTCGCACGCCCTGCTGGAGACCTGGCGCCACCGCAGTGGCCGGGTGCTGACGGAGGCCGCGTACGAGGCGGCCGGCGGACTGCACGGCGCCGTCGTCCGTACGGCCGAGCAGGTGTACGGCGAATTCACCCCGTCCCAGGCCGAGGTGGCCCGCCGTGTGCTGCTCCGGCTCATCACGCCCGGCGACGGGGCGGCGGACACGCGCCGCCCCACCGAGCACGCGGAGCTCGACTTCGGCAGTCCCGCCGACACCCGCGTGGTGCTGGAACGCCTGGTCCGCAGCCGCCTCATCACGTTCGACGACGGCACCGTCGACCTCGCCCACGAAGTCCTCATCACCGCCTGGCCCCGGCTGCGCGCATGGATCGACGGCGAACGCGACCGGCTGCGCGTCCACCGCGCGCTCTCCGAGGCGGCACGCACCTGGCAGGCGCTCGGCCGGGAGAGCGCCGCCCTCTACGCGGGCACCCGGCTGGACGATGCCCGCGACGCCTTCCCGGAGGACGCCGCCCGGTCGAACGGAACCGCGGCGAAGGCCCGGGACGACGGGGCGAACCGCCGCGGCGTCGAGCTCACGCCTCTGGAACAGCAGTTCCTCACCGCCTCGCTCCGCCGCCGGCACCGCGCCGCGCGACTGCGGCGTACGGTCGTGGCCGTACTCGCCGCTCTCGGGCTGCTCGCCACCGGCACCGCCGTGGTCGCCCTCCAGGCGCGCGCCACCGCGCAGGCCGAACGGGACGAAGCCGTCTTCGGCCGCCTCACCACCGAGGCCGACAGCGTCCGCGAGATCGACGCAGGGCTGGCCGGCCGCCTCGACGTCGCCGCGCACAACATGCGCGCCACCCCGGACACCCGGACCCGGCTGGCCTCGGACGCGGGCCGGACGCTGGCCACCCGGCTGCCCGGCCACGCCGGTCTCGCCAGCTCCGTGGCGTACGCGCCCGACGGCCGCACCCTTGCCAGCGGCGGCCACGACGGCACGGTCCGGCTGTGGGACACCGCCGCACGGCCAGGGCCGGCGGACCGGCGCGGAGGTCTGGGGAAGCCGTTGGGGAAACCGCTGCGATTCCTTACGGGCCCGGTCGGCGCGGTCGCCTTCGCACCACAGGGCGGTGGTCTCCTGGCGGCGACCGGGAAAGGCGGCGGCATCCAGGTGTGGGACGCACACGACCGGGAGCGGCCCCGCTCCGTCGGCCGACCGCTGGTGAGCCACGACGAAGAGAACGTCGTCTCCGTCGCGTTCGCCCCCGACGGCCGCACACTGGCCACCGCCGGGGACGACGGGACCGTACGGCTGTGGGACCTGAGCGACCCGGGCCGCTTCACACCGCTCGGCGAGCCCGTCGAGGCCGACGCGTCCGAGGAAGGCAGCGTCCGTGCCGTCGCGTTCGCCCCGAACGGGGCCACCCTGGCCACGGCGGGCTTCGACGGTGCCGTACGGATGTGGCGCATCGGCGAGGAGGGCGGGATCGAGCCGCTCGGCGAGCCGCTGCGCGAACACACCGCCTCCGTCTGGACGGTGGCCTTCTCCCCGGACGGCCGGACGCTGGCCACGGCTGGCTTCGACGACACCGTACGGATGTGGGACGTGTCCGACCCGGGCCGCGCCCGGCCGCTGGGCGATCCGCTCACCGAGCACACCGCGCCCGTCATGTCGGTGGCCTTCAGCTCCGACGGCCGCACCCTGGCGAGCGCGGGCGAGGACAACACGCCGATCCTGTGGAACGTGGCCAACCCCGAATATCCGCAGCAGCTCGGGGAGCCACTGGCGGGCCACACGGAGGCCGTGTGGGAGGTGGCCTTCAGCCCCGACGGCCGTACCCTCGCCAGCACCGGCGCCGACCGCAGCGTCCACCTCTGGCACCGGCCGCCGACCGTTCTCACGGACTTCACCAACCCGCTGACCGCCGTCGCCCACAGCCCCGACGGCCGCCTGCTCGCCGCCGCCAGCACCGACGACGCGCTGATTCGCCTGTGGGACGTCGCAGAGCCGGGCCGCCCGCGCCGGATCCCGCGGATGCTCACCGGCCACGAGGACGAGGTGCTGGCCGTCGCGTTCGCCCCGGACAGCCGCACGGTGGCCGGCGGCTCGCTGGACGGCACCGTACGGCTGTGGGACGTCTCCGCGCCCGAACGTCCGGTCCCGCTCGGCGAACCGCTGTACGCGCACGACGGCGGCACCCTCACCGTCGCATTCGCCCGGACCGGCCGCACACTGGCCACCGGCGGCGAGGACGGCACGGTGCGGCTGTGGGACGTGCGCCGGGCGGACCGTGTACGGCCGCTCGGCGCACCGCTGCGCGGCCACGGGGACGCCGTCCGCTCCGTCGCCTTCGCCCCGGACGGGAAGACGCTGGCCAGCGGCGGCGAGGACGGCACGGTGCGGCTGTGGCACGTGCACGACCCGACGCGCGCGCGGCCCGCCGGTGCGGCTCTCACCGGGGACGACGAGTCGGTCAACGCTGTCGCCTTCGCCCCGGACGGCAAGACGCTGGCCACCGGCGGCGAGGACCGCGCGGTACGGCTGTGGGACGTACGCCGGCCGGACCGCGCCCGGCAGGCCGGAGAGGAACTGGACGGACACCGCGGGCCGGTCAGGGCGGTGGCCTACTCGCCCGACGGGAAGACACTGGCCACCGGCAGCAGTGACCACACGGTCCGGCTGTGGGACGTGGCACAACCGGACCGCGCCGAGCCCGTCGGCGGGGAACTCACCGGACACCTCGACACCGTCACCTCCGTCGCGTTCAGCCCGGAGGGCGACAGCCTTGCCTCCGCCGGCTACGACCTGACGGCCCGGGTGTGGCTGCTGGACACGGACCGCGCGGCGGACTACATCTGCGACCACACCGGCGGTGTGCTCACCCGCGCCGAATGGGAAGTGCACCTGCCGCGACTCGGGCACCGGACGGTGTGCGACACCCCGTGAGCCCATGCGGGTCGCCGTGGTACGCCGGGTCCGGTGGACCAGGAGCGGGAACCGTGCCGGCTACCCGGACCGCGCGGTCCTTGGGGTGAAGAGCACCCGGCGCCGGGTCGAACGCGGAGAGCCGGCCCATCCCGGGCCGCCAGGCGGGCAGGGGCGAGGGCGACGCGTCGCGTACGGCGCGCCGGGCGAGGTGGCCGGAGCCGTACGGGGAGGCGAAGTCGTGCGCCCGACCGGGGAGGACCACCGTGCTCGCGGCTGCCGGACGACCAGGGACTGGTGGCCGTCCGTGTGGCCGGGCGTGGGGATGATCCACACGCCCGGCCACGCCTCCGCCTCGCCGCTGAGCAATGGCGCGGGATCGCCACCCGCCACGACGGTGAGGACGACGGTGCGGATACGCCCGGGTTGAGCGATGGAACTGGTGGCCGGGTCACCACCCGGGTCCGAAATGACAGGCTCTGCAAGGAGCTTGGCAGACGTGGCTCGGGGCAGGAGCGGTGAGGACGGAAGGAGCCGCGCGGTGGACGCCTGGCAGTTGGGCAAGGTCTTCGAGAGCAGGTCGGGCGAGGTCCGGTGGGAACGGTTCGGGCCGGCGGACGGAGAGCCCGTCGTGCTGCTGCACGGCACTCCGTTCTCCTCGTACGTATGGGGGGAGATCGCCCCCGCGCTCGCCGCCGGGGGCCACCAGGTCTTCTTCTGGGACATGCCGGGCTACGGCGCGTCCGAGAAGGCCGAGGGCCAGGACGTCTCCCTCGCCGCGCAGGGCCTGGTCTTCGCCGAGCTCATGGAGCACTGGCAGGTGTCGGCCCCGTCCGTCGTCGCTCACGACTTCGGTGGCTGTGTCGCCCTCCGGGCCCACCTGCTGCACCAGGTCTCCTACCGGCGGCTGGCCCTCGTCGACCCGGTGGCGCTCGCGCCGTGGGGCTCGCCGTTCTTCCGGCTGGTCGGGGAGAACGCCCCCGTCTTCGAGCAGTTGCCACCTGCCCTCCACCGCGCGCTCGTCCAGGAGTACATCGGCTCGGCCAGCCACCGGGGACTCCGCTCGGACGCGGCCGAAGCCCTCACGGCGCCCTGGACGGACCGGACGGGACAGGCGGCGTTCTACCGGCAGATCGCCCAAGCGGACCAGCGCTACACCGACGAGGTCCAGAAGCTCTACCCGGGCATCGGCATCCCGGTGACGGTGTGCTGGGGTGAGGAGGACTCCTGGATTCCCGTCGCCAAGGCCCATGAGCTGGCCTCGTTGATCCCTGACGCCCGTCTGCGGATCATCCCCGGCGCCGGGCATCTCGTGCCGCTGGACGCGCCCGCGCAATTGCTGGCCGCGCTGCTGGAATTCCTCACCTGACGCGTCCCGGCACGAGCCGATGGTGGCACGGTCACCGTCCCCGGCCGGCAGTGGTGTACGCGCCGCCACCCGGCTCCGCGCCTGCCCGTTCACGGAGTTCCGTCGCCACGACCAGCGCGCGCGTCCCCCGGGCGACGGAGTCGCCGACTCCTCGACGACGTACGCGCCTGGGGCGATCCGCTGTGGCCCGCGCTTCTCGATGTGCGCGGGGAGCCGGGGGAGGAGCACCTCGTGTCACGGTATGTGCGCGGCGGTTTCCCGCTCGGCGTGCGGGTCAGGGGGCGGGAGGCCGTCCCCGCCGGCTGAACGCTCACGCGAGCACGCCGTCATCCGGACGGCCACCACCCGCCCGACCGAACCCCGCAAGCCCTTCACCCCCCGCTGGGCGATCCGCAAACTCGCGGATCACCGGATCACCGGATCACTGGATCCAGCCAGGACCGTAGGCATGCCAACAGGTCCCGCCGGAACGGTTACGGCACCCGGGCCGTCCACTCCGACGAGCTGAACTTCGTCCGGGCCAGCTCACGCGCGCGTGCCATCTCGTCGTCCGTGACCATGCCCTCGGACAGGCCGTAGCGCTCCCGGAACGAGCCGATCATCTTCTCGATCACCGTCCCCCGCGGGAGGCCCGTCTGGCGGCGCAGTGGATCGACGCGCTTCTTCGCGCTCCTGGTGCCCTTGTCGGAGAGCTTCTCCCGGCCGATGCGCAGCACCTCCGTCATCTTGTCGGCGTCGATGTCGTACGCCATGGTCACGTGATGCAGGACGGCCCCGTCCCCGCCGGCCAGCCGCTTCTGCGCCGCCCCGGCGATCTTGCCCGCCTCGGTGGCAATGTCGTTCAGCGGCTGGTACCAGGCCTTGATGCCCATGTCGCCGAGCGCGCCCAGCACCCAGTCGTCGAGATAGGCGTAGCTGTCCGTGAAGGACAGCCCCTGGACCAGGGCGTCGGGGACGGAGAGCGAGTACGTGATGGTGTTGCCGGGCTCGATGAACATGGCCCCGCCGCCGCTGATCCGGCGTACGACGGTGATGCCGTGCCGCTCGGCGGCCTCCGCGTCCACCTCGTTGCGCAGCGACTGGAAACTGCCGATCACCACGGCCGGTGCGCCCCACTCCCACACCCGCAGCGTCGGGGGACGGCGCCCCGCGGCGACCTCGCCGGTGAGGACCTCGTCGAGCGCCATGTGCAGGGCGGGCGGCTGGGCTCCGTCGTGGACGAGTTGCCAGTCGTAGTCGGTCCAGTCGGTGGCGTGGGCCAGGGCGCGCCGGACGGCGACCCCGATGCCCTCGGTGGTGAGCCCGAACATCTGCGTCCCGGGAGGCAGTGCCGCGTCGATCCGGGCGGCGAGCCCCGACGCGTCGGTGTCGGCGGGCGCACCCTCCAGGGCCCGGTCGATGGCGAGCAGCGCCTCGTCGGGCTCCAGGAAGAAGTCCCCGCCGACCCTCACCCGGCGCAGTACCCCGTCCTCCGCGTCGAGGTCGACGACCACGAGCTTGCCGCCCGGAACCTTGTATTCGCCGTGCACGTCCACGCCTCCCGTCCGCCCCCGAATAAACCGTCATGTCAGCCTATGCCCGGCTGGCGGCGGTCCGAAAATCGATATCGAACAGTAGGTTTGAAAGGTGTTTCGCGCCGTTGGGCGAGGCAAGCGATCAGGGCATGAACAATCCCCGTGAACCCATGCCCGTAAACGACGCCTACACCCCCTATGGCCCCGGCCGGAACACCCCCGTGCGCAATGGCGACGGCGTCGGGGCGAACCGGGCGGCCTTGGCCATTCACACGATTGCGGACATCGCCGCAGGATTTCTGGTCCTCTGGATCCTGCTCCACCTGCTCGACGCCAATCAGGCGAATGTCTTCGTCGGTTTTGTGCACAGCGTGGCGGACTGGCTGGCCGCCTGGTCCCAGGACATCTTCACCATGGAGGCCGAAAGTCTGCGCGTTATCCTCAATTACGGGCTGCCCGCGGCGATTTACCTTCTGCTCGGGCATGGGATCGCTGCGCGGGTGCGCCGCATCTGACCGAATCCCGGTCGGATTCTCCCCCGGTACGTCGTGAGGCCCGTGTTGTGGTTCCTGCGGGACTTTCACCTTTCACGGGCTTCACGGCGACACATCTTCGCAGGAGCATCACAAGGACTCCGCACCACCTTCGGCGGGTGCCGTTAGCGTTATTGGCCGCTCGATCCCGCGTGCGAACGTACACAGAAAGACCGCCGATGGACTATTGCTCCGCGTGCCGCCGGAATCTCAACGGGGCGTTCGTGTGTCCAGGATGCGGCGCCTACGCTCCCGACATCGCTCCCGCCGCCCCCCGCCTCCACAGCGCGGTCGCGTCCACCGCCACGACGCTGGAGGCCACGCCGTCTCCGGAGGGATTCGACGACGCGACGGCGGGCACGTCCAGGCCGGATACGCCCGGACCGGGCCCCTCCGGTGGCTTCGAGAGCGCCGTACCCACAGGGCAGGGCAGGGCGGCGCGGCGCCGGCAACTGGCGCGCTGGAAGAAGCACCGGCGCCGGGCGGTCGCCGCGACGGCCGTCGCCCTCGTCGGCGGCGGGCTCACCGTCGCCGTGCTGCCGAGCGCCAGGCCCTCCACCAGCCACACCCACGCGGCCCCACCGCCGGAACCGCCTGCCACGCCCACGTCCACTTCCCACTCCGGGAACGCGGGCGGCGGCACCTCGTCCGCCCAGCCGGCCACGTCGGCCACGCCGCACACACCGGCCACACGGCACCCTGGAGCGCAGCAGCCGAAGGCGGCCGCCGCCGAGTGGCGGGACACCCCTACCACGGCGGGCCTCCCGGCACGGGCGGGCGCGTCCCCGTACACGGCTCCGGAGCAGGCGAGACGGACGGACGGCAGCGCCGGCGCGGTCGCCCAGCCCCAGACCCAGCCCCAGACCCAGCCCCCTGTCCAGGCCCCGCCCGCGGCTCCGGCCCCGGCCGCGCCCACGCAAGCCCCCGCGCCCGCCGCACCCCATGACCCCGCACCGGCCCCCGCGGGCACATCGCCGGCGAACCTGCTGCCGGGCCCCTCGGCGGACGACCCGGCCTCACCTGCGCAGGTGTGCCTCCTCGTTGTGTGCCTGGGCTGACCGGGCGGTCGGTAGCCTGCTCGTGGATCACGCGCACGACCGCGTCCGCACAGTGAGGTGACAGGCCGTATGTTCACCACCCGACCGACGCTGCGGGGCACCTTCGGGATGGTGTCCTCCACGCACTGGCTCGCCTCGCAGTCGGCCATGGCCGTCCTGGAGGACGGCGGCAACGCCTTCGACGCCGCCGTCGCCGCCGGGTTCGTCCTCCACGTCGTCGAGCCACACCTCAACGGCCCCGCCGGAGAGGTGCCGGTCATCCTCGCGCCCGCCGGGGGCGAGGTCCGGGTGCTGTGCGGCCAGGGAACAGCGCCCGCCGGGGCCACCATCGCGCACTACCGCTCCCTCGGACTCGGCCTGGTGCCCGGGACCGGGCCGCTGGCCGCCGCCGTGCCCGGCGCGTTCGACGCGTGGATGCTCCTGCTGCGCGACCACGGCACCAGGTCCCTCGCCCAGGTGCTGCGGTATGCCATCGAGTACGCGGACGCCGGGCACGCGCCCGTGGAACGGGTCGGCGAGACGGTGCGGACGGTGCGCGCCCTCTTCGAGAACGAGTGGACCTCCTCCGCCGACGTCTACCTCCGAGGCGGTGAACCCCCTGCCCCCGGACGACTCTTCCGCAACCCCGCGCTCGCCCGGACCTGGCGCCGCCTCATCGACGAGGCGACCGCCGCCGCCGGTGACGACCGGACCGGCCAGATCGAGGAGGCCCGCCGGATCTGGCGGGAGGGGTTCATCGCCGAGGCCCTCGTACGGCAGGCCGGGCGCCCCACCATGGACACCAGCGGGATCCGCCACACGGGCACGCTGACCGCCGCCGACCTGGCGGGCTGGTCCGCCACGTACGAGGACCCCGTCACGTACGACTGGAACGGCTGGACCGTCTGCAAGGCGGGCGCCTGGAGCCAGGGCCCCGTGTTCCTCCAACAACTGGCCCTGCTGCCCGACGCGTTGCCCCCGTACGGCTCCGCCGACCACGTCCACCTGCTCGTCGAGGGCTGCAAGCTCGCCATGGCCGACCGCGAGGCCTGGTACGGGGACGCCGCCGACGTCCCGCTCGGCACCCTGCTGTCCGCCCCGTACAACGCCCAGCGGCGCGCCCTCGTCGGGGAGAAGGCCTCCTACGAGCTGCGCCCCGGCAGCCCCGGCGGCCGTACGCCCCGCCTGAGCGCCCACGCCGTCGCCGTCGCCGAGGGCCGGCCCGGCTCCGGCGCACCGGCCGTCCCGTCCGCCGCCGCCGGCGCCGGAGAGCCGACGGTCACCGGCCACGCCCCGCCCGCGGGCGAGCCCCCCGTCGGCCGCGACGGCACCACCCGGGGCGACACCTGCCACGTCGACGTCGTCGACCGGTGGGGCAACATGGTCGCCGCCACGCCCAGCGGCGGCTGGCTCCAGTCCAACCCGGTCGTACCCGAACTCGGCTTCCCGCTCGGCACCCGGCTCCAGATGGCCTGGCTGGACCCCGGCCTGCCGAACTCGCTGACACCCGGCCGCCGCCCCCGCACCACGCTCACCCCGTCCCTGGCGCTGCGCGACGGGGTGCCGGTCATGGCGTTCGGCACGCCGGGCGGCGACCAGCAGGACCAGTGGCAGCTGCATTTCTTCCTCGCCGTCACCCATGGCGGACTGGACCTCCAGGCCGCGATCGACGCGCCCAACTGGCACAACGACGGCTTCCCCGGCTCCTTCCACCCGCGCGGCATGCGGCCCGGCGGGCTCACCGTCGAATCCCGCATGACGCCGGCCGTCGTGGAGGAGCTGCGCCGCCGCGGCCACGACGTCACGGTCGGCGGGCCGTGGTCCGAGGGGCGGCTGTGCGCGGTGGCCAGGGACCCGCGCACGGGGATCCTGTCGGCCGCCGCGAACCCGCGCGGAATGCAGGGCTACGCGGCGGGACGCTGAGCCGGAGCCCGACCCGGCCCCGCGCTGTCAGTGGGCCGTGCTTAGCTGGACACATGATCGATGAACTTCTCGATGGTTCCGGGACCCTGTCCGCCGCGGCCGAGGAGGCGGTGCGCGAAGCGGCCGCCGCCGAGATCGTGCCGCGCTGGCGGCAGCTCGCCACGCACGAGATCGTCGAGAAGAGCGGCCCGCACGACCTCGTGACCATCGCCGACCGGGCCGCCGAGACCCACCTCACCGCCTCGCTCACCCGGCTGCTGCCCGGCTCGGTGGTGGTCGGTGAGGAGTCCGTCCACGCCGACCCCGCGGTGTACGAGGCGCTGAAGGGCGACGCGCCGGTGTGGATCGTCGACCCGGTCGACGGCACCTGGCACTTCGCGCACGGGGACCCCGGATTCTGCACGCTCGTCGCACTCGCGGTGCACGGCGAGGTCCTGGCGTCCTGGACGTACGCCCCGGCGCTGGACGAGATGGCCGTCGCGGTGCGCGGGCGCGGCGCCCGGCTGAACGGCGCGGAGATACGGACCGGGGCACCCGCACCGGGCGCGGTGCTGGAGGTCGCGATGTCGCACCCCGACTACACCACCGCGGAGCAGAAGGCCGCGCTCCTGGGCCTCGACACCGAGGGCGTCCACGCCCGCCCGTGCGGCTCGGCCGGCCTGGAGTACCTGGCCGTGGCCCGGGGCGAGCTGGACGCGGTCGCCTTCTCCTGGGAGCTCGCCTGGGACCACGCGGCGGGGCTGCTCCTGGTCGAGGAGGCGGGTGGCGCACACGCCACGCTGACGGGTGCCCCGTTCCGGGTCACGGGCGCCAACGCCCTGCCTTTCACCGCCGCCCGCGACCGGGCCACGGCCGACCGCATACGCGGCCTGCTGACCTCCCCGTAGGCGGTTTCCGGACGCGTGGCGACGGCCGGTGGCGCGCGTCGCCCCTCCTGCCGCCCGCTGCCGCGCACCGGCCCAATATCCTGAGATACCTTGGCCATCGGCTGACGAAGGAGTCCCAACGTGCCGTCGATGCTCGATGCCGTCGTCGTGGGGGCGGGGCCCAACGGACTGACCGCTGCCGCCGAACTGGCCCGCCGCGGATTCTCCGTCGCCGTGTTCGAAGCCCTCGACACGGTCGGCGGCGGAGCCAGGACCGAGGAGCTCACGCTGCCCGGCTTCCGGCACGACCCGTGCTCCGCCGTGCACCCGCTGGGCGTCGGATCGCCCGCCTTCAAGGCCATGCCGCTCGACCGGTACGGCCTGGAGTGGCTGCACGCGGAGCTGCCCATGGCGCACCCGTTCGACGATGGCACGGCCGCCGTCCTGTCCCGTTCCGTCTCCGAGACCGCCGCCTCCTTCGGCCCCCGAGACGCGGGCACCTACCGCCGCCTGGTCGAGCCCTACCTCGGCAAGTGGGACACCCTGGCCCGCGACTTCATGTCCCTGCCGCTGACCGCCCTCCCGCGCGACCCGGTCACCCTCGCCCGGTTCGGCATCGACGGCCTGCCGCCCTCCACCTGGCTGATGCGCCGCTTCCACGACGACAAGGCCCGCGCACTGTTCGCCGGGCTCGTCGCCCATGTCATCGCCCCACTCGGCGGCCTGGCCACCAGCGCGATCGGGCTCGTCTTCGCGCTCGCCGCCCACGCCGGCGGCTGGCCGCTCCCGCGCGGCGGCTCCCAGTCCGTCTCCGACGCCCTGGCCGCGTATGTGAAGGACCTCGGCGGCACCGTCCACACCTCCTACGAGGTCAAGCGGCTCGACGACCTGCCGCCCGCCCGCGCGTACGTCTTCGACACCTCGCCGACCGCGCTGGCCCGTATCGCCGGCTTCGGCCGGTTCTACGAGCGCTACCGCTACGGGGCCTCCGTCTACAAGATCGACTACGCGCTGGACGGCCCCGTCCCCTGGACCGCCGACGCACCGCGCCGCGCCGGCACCGTCCAAGTCGGCCCCAGCAGCCGCGAGATCGGCACCGCCCTCAACCAGGCGTCCGGCGGCACGGCCCCCCGCACCCCCTTCCTGATCACCGCCCAGCCCAGCCTCGTCGACCCGTCCCGCGCGCCCGAGGGCAAACACGTCTTCTGGGCCTACGGCCACGTCCCGCACGCCTGGGAGGGCGACCTCACCGACGCCATCGAGCGGCAGATCGAGCGGTTCGCCCCCGGCTTCCGTGACCTCGTCCTCGCCCGCGCCACCGCCGGCCCGCCCCAACTGGCCGCCCGCAACGCCAACTACGTCGGCGGCGACATCGCGTGCGGCGCCGCCAGCGGCCTCCAGCTGCTGCTGCGCCCCCGGCTCTCCCTCTTCCCCTACAACACCCCGCACCCGGCCGTCTTCATCTGCTCCTCCGCGACCCCGCCCGGCCCCGGCGTCCACGGCATGTCGGGCCACAACGCGGCCAAGGCGGTCTGGCGCCACCTCCGAAGGAGCTGACGGTGCGCATCACCCTCGTACACGGCGACATCACCGAGCAGCACGCCGACGCCATCGTCAACGCCGCCAACTCCTCCCTCCTCGGCGGCGGAGGCGTCGACGGCGCGATCCACCGCAGGGGCGGCCCCGAGATCCTCGCCGAGTGCCGCAAGCTGCGCGCCTCCTACTACGGCCGCGGCCTGGGAACCGGCCAGGCCGTCGCCACGACCGCCGGCCGCCTGAACGCCCGCTGGGTCATCCACACCGTGGGCCCGGTGTACCAGGCTTCCGGCAGCGATCCCTCGCTGCTGGCCTCCTGCTATCGCGAATCCCTCCGCGTCGCCGACGAACTGGGCGCGCGCACGGTCGCTTTCCCCGCCATCTCCACAGGGGTCTACCGCTGGCCCATGGACGACGCCGCCCGCATCGCCGTGGAGACGGTCCGGGCGACGGACACGGCCGTCGAAGAGGTGAGGTTCGTGCTCTTCGACGAGCGGGCGTACCAGGTGTTCGCCGAGCTGATCCACTAGACGGCGAGTACGTCAGTTCGCTGTGCGGGCGACGTCGGTACGCCCGGGTTCAGAGGATGCGACCGCTGCCGTACCAGCAGTGCGGCGAGCGAGCCGACGGGCCAGGGGCTCGGTCCACCGGGCAGCGAGTGGGCCGACGATGACCAGGATCAGGACGTAGGCGGTGGCGAGGGGGCCGACGCGGGGCTCCACTCCGACGGCGAGGCCCGCGATGACGATGGAGAACTCCCCTCGGGCGACGAGGGTCCCTCCGGCCCGCCAGCGACCGGCGGTCTTGATGCCCGCGCGGCGCGCCGCGTACCAGCCGGTGGCGATCTTCGTCAGGGCGGTGACCACCGCGAGGATCAAGGCGGGTACGAGAACGGGCGGGATGTCGGCGGGGTCGGTGGACAGGCCGAAGAAGACGAAGAAGACGGCGGCGAACAGGTCGCGCAGCGGCGTGAGGAGGTTGCTGGCTCCTTCGGCGACCTCTCCGGACAGGGCGATGCCGACGAGGAAGGCACCGACGGCCGCGGAGACCTGGAGTTCCTGGGCGATGCCGGCGACGAGAAGGGTGAGGCCGAGGACGACCAGGAGGAGCATTTCGGCGTTGTCGGACGACACGGCCTTGCTGATCAGACGGCCGTGGCGGAGGGCGACGTAGAGGACGGCGCCGACGGTGCCCAGGGAGATCAGCAGCGTGACGGTGCCGCCCGCGAGGCTCACCCCGGCGAGCAGGGCGGTGAGAATGGGCAGGTAGAGGGCCATGGCCAGGTCTTCGATGACCAGGATGCCGAGGATGACGGGGGTCTCGCGGTTGCCGAGCCGGCCGAGGTCTCCGAGGACCTTGGCGATGACGCCGGAGGAGGAGATCCAGGTGACGCCTGCCAGGGCGACGGCGGCGACCGGCCCCCAGCCGAGGATCAGGGCGGCGGCGGCGCCCGGCAGGGCGTTGAGGACGAAGTCGACGGCGCCGGAGGGGTACTGGGTCTTGAGGTTGGTGACGAGCTCGGAGGCGCTGTACTCCAGACCGAGGAGCAGGAGCAGGAGGATGACGCCGATTTCGGCTCCCGCCGCGATGAACTCCTCGCTGGCCTGGAGCGGCAGTATGCCGCCGTGACCGAAGGCGAGCCCGGCGAGCAGGTACAGGGGTATGGGGGAGAAGCCCACTCTTCCGGCGAGGCGACCCAGCAGGCCGAGGGCCAGAATGACCGACCCGAGTTCGATGAGCATGGCTGTCGTGTTGTGCACGGCGCGTCTATCCTCCGGTGATCAGTTCGGTGACGGCGTCGACGCCTTCCCGGGTACCGACGACGACGAGCGTGTCGCCGATGGCGAAACGGAAGTCCGGTGCGGGGGACGGGAAGGCCGCGGTGCGGCGCAGGACGGCGACGATGGAGGCGCCGGTGCGTGTGCGGGCGTGGGTCGATCCGAGGGTGCGGCCCGCGTAGGGCGAGCGTTTCGTGATCGGGATGTGCTCGGTGACCAGGTCGATCTCCATGTGCTGGTGGAGGTGCGCCACCGGGTCCGGGGTGAGCAGCTTCGCCAGCGCGGTCGACTCGTGCGGCTCGAGTGCGGCCGAGTCCCGGCAGTTGTCGTCGTCCTCGGGGTCGTGCAGGGCCAGGATCCGCCGCCCGTCCTGGTGCACGACGACGGACAGGTGCCGACCGGCTTGCGTCTCCAGGTCGTAGCGGGTGCCCACGCCGGGCAGGGCGGTTTTTCGGGTGTGAGCCGTGGGTTCCATGGGGTCTCCTGCGGGGTGATGTGTCGGACGGTCCGGTGGCGCAGCGGTACGGGCATATGCGAGTGCCCGTTCGACAGGGGATTCTGCATCACTCGCCGCAACCGGCCGGGGCCGCGCTCTGGAGCCGGGCTCTCTTCTCCGGGCGGCGTGCCCGGCAGCGACCGGCGCCAGACGCCCGTCACTCGTCATGCGCCATGCCGTCGGCGGTGGAGCCCACGACTCGTGCGGGCCGATCGCGCTCGGAAGCGGACCGTCGGCGGACCGTCAGCGCAACGGGGCGGGGGCCGGAAACGGGGTGGCGGCCGGGTGGTCCTGCTCCGTGGCGAAACCGGCACCGGCGGATCGAACGGGTAGCTGACGGACTACCTGGTGACGTACAGCGTGCTGGGCGTGCTGGCGATGAGCGAGGGCACCGGAGGTCCGGGGGGGCCGGCGAGGCGGAGGTCCGGGAACCGTTCGAACAGCGCGGCCAGCGCGATGCGGAGTTGGAGGCGGGCGAGCGGGGCGCCGACGCAGAAGTGCGGCCCGTGCCCGAACCCCAGGTGCCGTGCGGGCTCACCGTTCCGGCCGGGCTCGAACCGGCCGGAGCCACGCCGCGGGTCCCGGTTGGCCGCCGCGAAGCAGAGCAGCAGCGCGTCACCCTCGCGCAGCGACCGGCCGCCCAGCTCCACGTCCTCGGTGGCGAACGCGAAGGGCAGGGCGTAGACGCTCGAATCATGGCGGATGCCCTCCTCCACGACCGTGCTCCAGTCGACCTCTCCGCTCAGCGCGAGGCGCAGCTCTTCGGGGTGCGCGAGCAGGGCGTGGGCCGTGTTCACCAGGGCCCCGGCCGTGGTCTCGAACCCCGCAGCGAGGAACAGCCACAGCATGTCGAGGAGTTCCACCTCCGACAGGCGGCCGGCGGCGCCCCCGCGCACCAGGTCGGTCACCAGGTCGTCGCCGGGCGCCGCCGACCGGCCCTTCACCAGGTCCGCCAGATAAGCGTTGATCTCGCGCGTCAGCCGGGCGGACTCCTCCGGGCCGAGCGTCGACCGCGAGAACGCCCGGCCCACGAGGGCGACGACGGCCGGCTGGTCCTCGGACGGGATCCCGAACAGGGCACAGAGCGTACGCAACGGCAACGGCAGTGCGTAGGCCGAGCGGAGGTCGACCGGGCCGTCAGCCACCGCTGCCGCCAGATCGTCCAGCAGCGCGTCGACGGTCCGGGTGACCGCGGGCGTGAGCCCCTCGACACGGCGGGGGGTGAACGCCGCCGACACCACCTGTCGCAGCCGCCGGTGACCGGCGCCGTCGGCGGTCAGCATCCACTGCCGTGTCACGTGCGCCAGCATCGGCCAGTCCGCCGGGACCTCCCCCTCGCGCAGGGCCCGCCAGCGGTCGGGCGAGCGGGCGAACCGGGGATCGGTCAGCACGGTCTCCAGCTCGGCATGGCCGACCACCGCCCAGCAGTGGACACCGCCCGGCCACTCGGCCGGAGCCACCGGGCCACACCGGCGCAACCGCTCCGCCTGCGCCCGATGGTCCGGGGTGCGAGGGTCGAGAAGGATCCGCTCGGTCATCAGGCATCCCCTGCGGTGTCGTGGATCGCGACGTGGCGTGACACGATGCTCTCATGTGGTGACCGGGGTCCGGCCGGGAATCGGCACACCGCTGGCAGTACGAGGCTGATGTCGTTTTCTCGCCAGCGGCGACCGGCCGCGGTGCTCGATGCTTGAGCCATGCACACCGACACCGAGCGCTGCGTGCGGGCGGTCCAGTCCAAGGACGCCCGTTTCGACGGATGGTTCTTCACCGCTGTCCTGACCACCCGCATCTACTGCCGGCCCAGCTGCCCGGTCGTGCCGCCGAAGCCCGAGAACATGGTGTTCTACCCGAGTGCCGCCGCCTGCCAGCAGGCCGGTTACCGCGCCTGCAAGCGGTGCCGGCCCGACACCAGCCCCGGCTCGCCCGAGTGGAACGCCCGCGCGGACACCGTCGCCCGCGCCATGCGCCTCATCGGCGCCGGCATCGTCGACCGCGAAGGCGTACCGGGCCTCGCCGCCCGCCTCGGCTACTCGACCCGCCAGATCGAGCGCCAGCTGCTCGCCGAACTCGGCGCCGGACCGCTCGCGCTGGCCCGAGCCCAGCGCGCCCAGACCGCACGCGTCCTCATCGAGACGACCGACCTGCCCATGGCGGACGTCGCGTTCGCCGCAGGGTTCGCCTCCGTACGCACCTTCAACGACACCGTCCGCGAGGTCTTCGCGCTCCCCCCGGGCCAGCTGCGCACCCGCGCCGCCCGCACCACCGGGAAGACACCGCACACCCCCGGCGTCATCGCGCTCCGCCTCCCGTACCGCGCCCCCCTCAACCCCGACAACCTCTTCGGCCACCTGGCCGCGACCGCCGTCCCCGGGGTGGAGGAGTGGCGCGACGGCGCCTACCGGCGCACCCTCGCCCTCCCGCACGGCCACGGCATCGTCGCCCTCACCCCGCGCCCCGACCACATCGCCTGCCGCCTCTCCCTCACCGACCCGCGCGACCTCACCCTCGCCATCAGCCGCTGCCGCTGGATGCTCGACCTGGACGCCGACCCGGTCGCCGTCGACGACCAGCTCCGCACGGACCCCCTCCTCGCGCCCCTGGTCGACAAGGCACCGGGCCGGCGCGTCCCGCGAACCGTCGACGCCGCCGAGTTCGCCGTACGCGCGGTCCTCGGCCAGCAGGTCTCCACCGCCGCCGCCCGCACCCACGCGGCCCGCCTGGTCACCGCGCACGGCATCCCCGTCGACGACCCCGACGGCGGGCTCACCCACCTCTTTCCCGCGCCCGAGGCACTCGCCGCGCTCGACCCCGAGGCGCTCGCCCTGCCGCGCAGCCGCCGCACCACGCTCACCACCCTGGTCGGCGCCCTGGCCGACGGCTCGCTCCGGCTCGGCCCGGACAGCGCCTGGGACGAGGCCCGCGTACAACTCGCGAAACTGCCCGGCTTCGGGCCCTGGACCGTCGAGGTGATCGCCATGCGCGCCCTCGGCGACCCCGACGCGTTCCTCCCCACCGATCTGGGCGTCCGGCGCGCCGCCGCCGGTCTCGCCCTGCCCTCCACCCCCGCCGCGCTCACAGCCCGTGCCACCGCGTGGCGGCCCTGGCGCGCGTACGCCGTCCAGTACCTGTGGGCGACCGACAGCCACCCCGTCAACCACCTGCCCGCGTAAGGAAGTCCGCCGATGAACCGACGGCACACCGTCATCGACAGTCCCTATGGGCCGCTCACCCTCGTCGCCACCGACGGCGTCCTCAGCGGCCTCTACATGACCGACCAGCGCCACCGCCCGCCGGAGGAGACCTTCGGCGACCCGGACCCCCGCCCCTTCACCGAGGCGATCCGCCGGCTCGACGCCTACTACGCGCGTGAACTCACCGCGTTCGACCTGCCGTTGAACCTCGCCGGCACGCCGTTCCAGCGCAGCGTCTGGGAGCAGTTGCGGAGGATCCCTTACGGCGAGACCCGTACGTACGGCGAACTCGCCGAGGTTCTGGGCAAGCCCGGCGCCTCCCGCGCCGTCGGCCTCGCCAACGGCAGGAACCCGGTCGGGATCATCGTCCCCTGCCACCGCGTCATCGGAGCGAGCGGCGGCCTCACGGGCTACGGCGGCGGCCTGCACCGCAAGCAGCGGCTGCTCACCTTCGAAGGAGCCCTCGGCAGCGGTGTCCCGGCCGCGGGCGTCCTCTTCTGAGGCGTGATCTTCCGGAGCTCTTCTACAGCCGCTTCAGCAGCGCCGGCAGGGCCGTGCCGATGGGCTCGCGCACGACCTCCTCGGCCAGTTCGTCGTACGGTGTGGGGTCGGCGTTCACGATGATCAGCCGCGCTCCGTGCTCGGCCGCGATCCCGGCGAGCGACGCGGCGGGCTGCACCTGGAGCGTCGAGCCGACCGCGATGAACACCTCGGCGGCCTTGGCGATGCCCATCGCCTCACCCAGCACCACCGGGTCCAGCCGCTCACCGAACATCACCGTCGCCGACTTCAGGATCCCGCCGCACGCCTCGCACGCCGGATCCTCCTCGCCCGCCTCGACGCGGGCCAGCGCGTCCTCCATCGACGAGCGCGTATGACAGCCCGTGCACACCACCGCCCGTGCGGTGCCGTGCAGTTCGAGGACCTTGCGCGGGGGCATCCCGCCGAGCTGGTGCAGCCCGTCCACGTTCTGCGTGAGCACGCGGACCGCGAAGCCCGGCGTCCGCTCCAGCTCCGCGATCGCCCGGTGCGCCGCGTTCGGCTCGGCACGCAGTGCCGCGCTGTCGCGCCGCATCTGCCAGGACCGGCGCCGGATCTCCGGGTCGGCCATGTAGTAGTCATACGTGACCAGCTTCTCGGCCTCCGGATCGCGCCGCCACAGGCCGGCCGGCCCCCGGTAGTCACTGATGCCGGAGTCCGTGGAGATACCGGCACCGCTGAGGATCGCGACGAGAGTCATGCGGCCGAGGTTACGCAGCGTTTCCCCGTACCCGCGAACGAATTCATCGCCCCGGCCTGGGCGCCCCGCCGCTCAGCGCACCGGGCGGCCGTTCTCCAGTTCCAGCGCGCCACAGCCGGTCGTCAGCGCGTCCAGCGCGGCGGTCACGCGGAAGCCCAGCGAGCCGAGCAGATACGTCAGCAGGTCCTCGCGCTCCACCAGCTTCCAGGAGATCAGCTCCTCCTCCTGGACCCGGATCGCCCGGAACTGCTCGCCGCTGAGCACGCCCCCGTCGTACACGTACGCCACGATCGGCGGACGCCCCGTCCCGTGCACCCAGTCGACCGCGAGGAGCGGGCCGAGCTCCACGTCCAGGCCGATCTCCTCCAGCGTCTCCCGCCGGGCGGCCTGCCTCGGGGTCTCGCCGGTGTCCGACTCGACGGTGCCGCCGGGCAGCGCCCAGCCGTCCCGGTAGTTGGGCTCGACCAGCAGGACCCGGCCCTCGCCGTCGCGGAAGAGAGCGGCGGCGCCGGCCAGCACGCGGGGGAGTCCGGCGATGTACGTGGCGTAATCGTTCGTGGTCACTTGCGTCACCTTAGTGCGAGCGTCCGCTCGGCAAGTTCACTGATCCGTACGCCGTCGAAGCCGAACACCGCGCTGCGCACCCGGTCCTGGAGCGGGTCCGTCCAGTGGCGCGGGATGGCCGACGCCCCGCACAGCACGCCCGCGACCGACCCGGCGGTGGCGCCGTTGGAGTCGGTGTCCAGGCCGCCGCGGACCGTCAGCGCGATGGTGCGGGTGAAGTCGCCGTCGCCGTACAGCAGCCCCGCCGTGATGACGGCCGCGTTCGGGACGGCGTGGATCCAGTGCAGCCCGGCCGTCTCGCGCTCCGCCTCCGCCAGGGCGTCCGCCCATGTCAGGCCCGCCTCGTGCAGCGCCACCATGTGCCGGACCGTGCGGGACAGGCGGCTGCTCGCCGGGATGCGGTCCAGCGCCGTTTCGACGGCGGCGCGCGGTCCGGGCGCGGTGAAGGCCGCCGCGACCAGGGCGGCCGCCCACATCGCCGCGTACACGCCGTTGCCCGTGTGGGACAGCACCGCGTCCCGGCGGGCCAGGGCGGCGGCGCGGACGGGGTCGCCGGGGGAGGTCCAGCCGAAGACGTCGGCGCGGATGAGGGCGCCGATCCACTCCTGGTAGGGGTTGTCGTGGGTGGCGGTGAGCGGGGGTTTCAGGCCGTTCGCGAGATTGCGGTACGCGACCCGCTCGGCGGTGAACGTCTGGAGGTAGGGCAGGCGCAGCAACCACAGCTCGCCGACCTGCTCGGTGGTGAAGGCGAACCCGTGCGTCTCCAGCAGGTGCAGGGCGAGGATCGCGTAGTCGACGTCGTCGTCCCGGCAACTGCCGTGGATCCGGCCGCGTACGCACTCCCGCCACTCGGGCCGCAGCGCGAAACCGGCGGCGTCGCCGTCCGGTGGTGGCCCGGGGAGGTAGTCGGTCAGGGGGAGGGCGTCGGTGGCCCGCAGATAGCGGTCGATCCGGTCGCGTGTCCAGTAGTCGCCGCGCTCGACGGGTTTGCCGAGCATGTTTCCGGCGATGCGCCCGGACCAGCCGCCGAGGACCCGGTCGGCCGGGTCCGGGCCGGCGGGTCCGGCGGACACGTCCCGCGCGGTCACGGCCATGGTCACGGGGACGGCAGCGAGGGAGACGGTACGACGGCCCCGCCGCCCGTCCGTACGGCCTCCACCACGGCCTCGTGCAGATCCCTGCTGTCCTTCTCCGAACGGCACGGTACGGGGCTGCCCGTCATGGTGAACCAGTCGGACGCCCCGCTGTACTGGACGGCGATCTGTGCCTCGCCGCCCGCCCAAGTGGTGTGCACGGTGACGTTCCCCGTGACGATTCCGAGCTCGTCGGTCCGGACCCCGCCACGCCCCGTGTACACATCGGTCGTCGTCCACGATGCCCACGTCATGATGGCAGCGTCACACGAATGGCGGACACCCGCGACTCGGGTGCATGGGCACACGCAGGCCCGAATAATCCGTGGCGCTCGAACAGTTCGCCTCACTACAGTGATCAGCGTCCAGGTGCGAAGGTAGGACCTACTTCCACTGTTAATGGGGCGGTCGCGGGTTCGAGTCCCGTCTCCGGCTTCGGGCCGGTGTAGCTCAGTCGGTAGAGCACCTTGTCGGTTCCGCCGACCTTGAACTCTGGACACCTGTACGGAAACGCACCTCCCGGTGCGCCGGTCGCGGCTACTTCCTTCCAACGAAATCACGCCGCGGCCACCTTGATCTCGGGAGGCGCGGCGGACGGGGTGCCCGGTGCGAAGGCAACGGATACTTCGGGGAACAGCAGGGCGCGGGTTCGAATCCCGCCACCGGCGTACGCCGGTGCAGCTCAGCCAGGTGGAGCGGCTGTTGTGATGACCGTCGCCGACACGCGACCTCGGGCACCCCTTCCGCCGTGCGTCCCCCGCCGAATTCGGGGGGAATTCACATGGCACGCTTCAACATCCGCCGGACCGCCGCCACGGCCGTCGGCCGCGCGGTCTCGCCGGTACGGTCGACCGGCCGCACCACCACCCACCAGGGCGGCGCCGGTGTGCTGCGCGACCCGCGCTCCGAGCTGTTCCTGCTCGCGGTCGCCAACTTCGTCACGCAGGCGACCTTCTACGAGTCCGGCGGTGACCGCGACGACCGGTTCACCGCGCTCATCCGCAAGCTCGCCGTCGAGGACCCCGAGTGGACCGCCGGACTGCTGCGCTGGCTGCGCGGCGAGGGCAATATGCGGACCGCCTCGATCGTCGGCGCCGCCGAGTACGTCAAGGCCCGCCTCGACGCCTCCGCCACCGACGGCCCCGCCAACCGGCAGGTCGTCGCCTCCGTCCTCCAGCGCGCGGACGAGCCCGGCGAGCTGCTGGGCTACTGGACCTCCCAGTACGGACGGAACGTGCCCAAGCCGGTCAAGCGGGGCATCGCCGACGCCGTCCGGCGCCTCTACGGCCCCCGGTCGCTGCTGAAGTACGACACGGCCGGGAAGGGCTACCGCTTCGGAGACATCCTCAACCTGGTGCACGCCGCCCCCGACCCGGCCAAGCCCTGGCAGGGCGAGCTGTTCCAGTACGCCCTGGACCGCCGTCACCACCCCGAGACCGCACTCCCGCCCGCGTCGAGCCGGATGCTCACCGCCCACCGGGCGCTGATGGAGCTGCCGGTCGCCGAGCGGCGTGCCGTGGTCACCGGCCCGGACGGCGCCGAGCGGCTGGCCGAGGCGGGAATGACCTGGGAGGCCCTGGCCGGCTGGCTCCAGGGCCCGCTGGACGCGGCGGCCTGGGAGGCGGTCATCCCCTCCATGGGTGTGATGGGGCTCCTGCGCAACCTGCGGAACTTCGACGAGGCGGGCGTCAGCGACGAGGTCGCGGCGCAGGTCGCGGCGCGGATCTCCGACCCCGAGGCGGTCGCCGCCTCGCGCCAGTTCCCGTTCCGCTACCTGGCGGCCTACCAGCACGCGCCTTCGCTGCGCTGGTCGTACCCGCTGGAGCAGGCGCTCGGCCACTCGCTGGCGAATGTGCCCGGTCTGCCCGGCCGCACCCTGGTGCTGGTCGACCGCTCCGGCTCCATGTGGGCGCCCCTGTCGCAGCGCTCCCAGCTGAACCGCGCCGACGCGGCGGCCGTCTTCGGTACGGCGGTGGCGATGCGCGCGGCCGACGCCGACCTGGTGGAGTTCGGCACGAGCAGCGCGCCCGTGCCGTACCGCGCGGGGGAGTCGGTCCTCAAGGTCCTGGACCGCTTCCACAGCCTGGGCGGCACCAACACCACCGAGGCGGTACGTGCCCACTACCGGGGCCACGACCGGGTGCTGATCGTCACCGACGAGCAGGCTTCCTACAGCCACTACGGCGACCCGACCGCGCAGGTCCCGGCGCACGTGCCGGTCTACACCTGGAACCTGGCGGGCTACCGGCCGGGCCACGCCCCTTCCGGCACGGGCAACCGGCACACCTTCGGCGGCCTGACGGACGCGGCGTTCCGGATGGTGCCGCTGCTGGAGGCCGGGCAGGCGGCGGACTGGCCCTGGTCGGCCGCCTGACCAGCGGGTCCGCACGCCGGACAGGGGTGGCACAGTGTCTCACCCTCCGGATAGGGTCGGCCTCGGCGCGACTGCCTGTTCGAAAGCAAGGGATGCAAGGGTGACGGACGGAGCAGTAACTGAGGCCGCGCGCGTGCTCGTCGCGGCTGACAAGTTCAAGGGTTCGCTCACGGCCGTACAGGTCGCGGAGCGGGTGACGGCCGGGCTCCGGCACGTCGTCCCCGGACTCGAAGTGGAGACCTTGCCGGTCGCGGACGGCGGCGACGGCACGGTCGCCGCCGCGGTCGCGGCCGGGTTCGAACGGCGTGAGGTACGGGTCACCGGCCCGCTCGGCGCGCCGGTGACCGCGGCGTTCGCGCTGCGTGACGGGACGGCCGTGGTGGAGATGGCGGAGGCGTCGGGCCTCCAGCTGCTCCCCGAGGGCGTCTTCGCGCCGCTGACGTCCACCACGTACGGCTCCGGCGAGCTGCTGCGCGCCGCGCTGGACGCGGGCGCGCGCACCATCGTCTTCGGCGTGGGCGGCAGTGCCACCACGGACGGCGGTGCCGGCATGCTGGCCGCGCTGGGCGCCCGGTTCCTGACCAAGGACGGCGAGCCCGTCGGGCCGGGCGGCGGGGGTCTCAAGGACCTCGCCACCGCCGACCTGTCGGGCCTCGACGCCCGCTTCGCGGACGTGGACCTGGTCCTCGCCAGCGACGTCGACAACCCGCTGACCGGCCCGAAGGGCGCGCCCGCGGTGTACGGGCCGCAGAAGGGCGCCTCGCCGGAGGACGTCGCGGAGCTGGACGGCGCGCTGGCCCACTTCGCGTCCGTCCTTGCCGACTCGATCGGCCCCAGGGCCACCGAGCTGGCCGAGTCCCCGGGCGCCGGCGCGGCGGGCGGCATCGGGTACGGCGCGCTGGTCGCGCTCGGCGCGAGCTTCCGCCCCGGCATCGAGGTCATGCTGGATGTCCTCGGCTTCGGCCCCGCCCTGTCCCGCGCGACGCTGGTCATCACCGGCGAGGGCTCCCTCGACGAGCAGACCCTGCACGGCAAGGCCCCGGCCGGTGTCGCGGCGGCGGCCCGCGCGGAGGGCATCGAGGTCGTCGCGGTCTGCGGCCGCCTCGCCCTGCTGCCGGAGGCGCTGGGCAGGGCCGGCATCCGCCGCGCCTACGCCCTGACGGAGCTGGAGCCGGACCCGGCGAAGTGCATGGCGGAGGCGGGCCCGCTGCTGGAGCGCCAGGCTGCGAACATCGCGCGCGACTTCCTGTCGTAACCCCGTCTCCATCCTTTCCCCCTGCACCCGACGGGTGCGGGGGGATTTTCGTACCCCGGGCACACACGGCGGGGTAGACAGTGTCTACTAGATCTTGGTAGACACTGTCTATGGATCATGACAGCTCCCTCCGGGACCGCCTCGTCGACGTCGGCGTGGAACTGGTGCTCAGCGAGGGCACCGGCGCGCTCGGACTGCGCGAGATCGCCCGCCGGGCCGGCGTCTCGCACGGCGCCCCCCGCCGGTACTTCCCCACGCACCACGCCCTGCTCTCCGCGATCGCCCGCCGGGGCTTCGAGGACCTCGCGGCCCGGTTCGAGGCCGTGACGGCCACCGCCGCACCGCCCCGCGAGCGGCTGCGGTCCCTCGCACAGGCGTACGTCGGGTACGCGCAGGAGCGCCGCGGCATGTTCGAGCTGATGTTCCGCCACGACCTGCTCGACGGCGAGCGGCAAACCCCGTCCGGCAGCCCGCGGCTGCGGGAGGCGACCTTGCCGATGTTCGGACTCCTGGTCGACCTCGTCGCCCGCGAACGCCCCGAACCCGCACCGATCGTGACGGCCGCCGCCCTCTGGTCGAACCTGCACGGCATCGCCCAGCTGTGGGCCTGGGGCAGCCTGCCCCTGGCCATGGGCGGCGAGCACCCCCAGGAACTCGACCGGCTCATCGGGGCCGCCCTGGACGCCCACCTCGGGGCGAGCACGTGACCGGAGCCGTACGCAGGCGCCTCGCCCTCCTGGTCAGCGTGGCCGGCGCCATGATCGTCGCCCTGGACGGCACCGTGCTGATCGTCGCGCAGCCCAGCCTGCAACACGACCTCGGGGCGAGCGTCGCGCAAGTCCAGTGGACCAGTACCGCCTACCTGCTGGCGGTGGCCGCGCTGCTCGTCGTGGCCGGCCGCCTCGGCGACATCCACGGGCACCGGCGGCTGCTCCTCGGCGGCGTCCTCGGATTCGGAGCCGCCTCGGCCGGCATCGCCCTCGCTCCCGGAGTCGGCTGGGTGATCGCCCTGCGCGCCGCCCAGGGCGTATTCGGCGCGCTGCTCCAGCCCGCCACCCTGGCGCTGCTGAGGCTGGCCTATCCACCGGACCGGCTCGGCACGCCGATCGCCGTCCGCACCAGCGCCATCGGCATCGCCGCGGCGGCCGGCCCGCTTCTCGGCGGCGCCCTCGTCGCGCACCTGGGCTGGCGGGCCGTGTTCGTCCTCAACATCCCGGTGGCCCTCGCCATCGCCGCGCTCACCCTCGCCGTGCGGGTGCCGACGCCGCCCCGCACGAGCGGTCACGGGCCCGGATTCACCGGCCCGGCCCTGCTCGCGTCCGGGCTGGCCCTCCTGGTGTACACGCTCGTCGGAGTGGAGGCGCACGGCTGGGGCGCCACACCGACCCTGCTCGGGTTCCTCACCGTCACGGTCGCGGGGGCCGCCCTCGCCGTACAGCAGCGCCGCAGCGCGCATCCGATCGTGCCGCCCGCCGTGGCCCGGTCCGTCCCCGTGACCGCGGCGATGGCGCTCCTGCTGGTGACCACCGCGGCGCTGTTCGGGACGCTGTTCACGGCCACCTTCCTCCTCCAGGACGTCCTGGACCTCGACCCGCTCGCCACCGGCCTGCGCGTCCTGCCGATGACCGCGCTCATGGTCCTCGGCGCCCCCGTGGCCGGCGCCGCGCTGCGTCGCCACGGAGCGCGCCGTACCGCGCTCACCGGCTCCGTCCTCGTCGTCCTCGGCATCGCGGCCCTGTCGCGGCTCTCCACGGCCGCCTCCGCCGCCGAGACCGGCATGGGCTTCGCCCTCCTGGGCGCGGGCTTCACCACCGTCATGGTCACCGCCACCGGCACGGTCGTCGGGGACGCGCCACCGGGATACGCCGGAGTCGTCGGAGGTCTCAAGCAGACCGCGATGAACGTCGGCCCGACCCTGGGCATCGCCGTCGCCGCCGGCATGCCGCTGCTGACGTCCACGGGCCCCACCCTGCTGCTCCTGGCCGGGTTCGCGGCCGTCGGCCTCCTCCCGGCGTCCCTCCTGCCCACGGGCAGGCCCCGCGCCCTCACCCCGATGACAGCCGGAAGGCGTCCAGAGCCAGCGTCATCTCCGTCAGGTCCCGGGGCCGGGACAGCGAACGGGAGGTGAGCTGCTCAAGGCGGCGGAGGCGGTTGAAGACGGTGTTCCGGTGGCAGTACAGACGGCTCGCCGCCCGGCCCGCCGAGCCCTCGCAGTCGAGCCAGACGTCCAGCGTCTCCAGCAGCACCGCCCGGTCCGCCGGGTCCAGGTCCAGCAGGGCGCCCAGCACCTCCGAGACCAGCAGGGACGACAGCTCCGGCTGGCTCACCACCAGCGCGCCGGGCATCCGCCGGTCCAGCCGCACGATCGCGGGCGCGTCCGCCGGACACGTACGCAGCGCCAGTTCCGCCAGGCGCCGCGCCCGGCCCAGCTCCGTCAGGCCCACCACCACCGGGCTGATCCCGCCCGGCCCCGCGCACCGGCCGTCCATGAGCCCGGCCAGCGCGTCGAGCCCCGTGTCCTCGTCCAGCGACACCACGCCCACCTCGCAGTCCGTGCGCATCCGCCACACGAACCGCAGCCCCTCCGCCTGCAACCGCCGGTGCGTCAGGTCCCGCCGGGCGGTGCGCAGCACCACCACCGCGTACCGTCCCCGCTCCGGCAGGTTCAGCCCCGCCGCCGCCCGCGCCGCGACCTCCGCCGACCGGCCCCCCTCCAGCAGCGCGTCGAGCAGCGCCTGGAGCTGCTCGTCGGTACGGCGCCGCAGCTCCAGCTCCGTCACCCGGTAGGCCTCCGAGGCCGTGTCCGTCTGCGCGTCCACCGCCGACCACACCATGGTCGCCGCCTGCACCAGCACGGCGAGCCGCCGCGCGTCCGCCGCAGCGTCCTCCAGCAGCGCGTCCCACACCAGGTGCCCGGCGAGCCGGTAGGCGTGCACCACCAGTTCCAGCGGCAGCCCCTGCTCCGCCCGCCGCCGTCCCAGCCACTCCGCGTGCTCCAGGTCGCGGCGCGGCGCCGCCTTCGGCGCCGAGATCATCTCGATGCCGATCCGCATCGCCTCCCGCGCCTCCTGCCAGTGCTGGTCGTAGCCGATGATCCGCCCGTAGGTGGGGGAGTGCTCGTGCAACTCCCGCAGGTGCTCGTCCACCAGTTCGGGCAGCCGCTCCAACAGCGCCGCGCACGCCTGGGCGAGCAGCTTCCAGTCGTCCCCTGTCCGTGGTCTACGGGCTCCCATGGCCCGGAGGATGCCACCTCCGCCCCCCATCCGGCATGCCCCTGACACGCGGTGTTGTGCGCGTGCACAACCCGCCGCCACGCCCGCTGGGCACCGGCAGCCATTTCCGCCCCGCACGTGGACGGGCGACCGGACCCGGTGCTGGGGTGAGCGCCACCGAACACACGGACGAGGGGAAATCCATGAGCGCTGCCGCCCTGCACGTGCGGGGACTGACAGCCGGGTACGGGCCCGTGACCGCCCTGCGTGACGTTTCGCTGGACGTACCGGAAGGCGCCTGCGTCGCCGTACTCGGCGGCAACGGAGCCGGCAAGTCCACACTGCTGCGCGCCCTTTCGCGCACGCTCGCCTTCCACGGCGGGGCCGCCACCGCCGGCACGGTCACCTTCGCCGGCCGCCCCCTGCACGGCCTGCCGCCCGACCGGGTCGTCGCGGCCGGGCTGTGCCACGTCCCCGAGGGCCGCCAGGTGTTCGCCCGCATGACGGTCGAGGACAACCTCCGCGCGGGCGCGCTCACCGCCGCCCGTACCGGGAAGGCCGCCGCCCTGCGCCGTGTCCACGAGCTGTTCCCCGTCCTCGCCGAACGCGCCCACCAGCGCGCCGGGCTGCTGTCCGGCGGCGAACAGCAGATGCTCGCCGTAGCCCGCGCCCTGATGGCCTCCCCACGCCTGCTGCTGCTCGACGAGCCGTCCCTCGGCCTCGCCCCGCTGATGGCCGCCCGGATCGCCGACACCGTCCGCGAGATCAACGCCCAGGGCACCTCCGTGCTGCTCGTCGAGCAGAACGCCGCCCTCGCGCTGCGCCTCGCCTCCCATGCGTACGTCCTGGAGGTCGGCGAGGTCGCGACCGAGGGGCCCGCCGACGAGCTCGCCGCCTCCGACGAGGTGCGCCGCCGCTACCTCGGCGTCGTCGACGAGGAGGCGGCCGCCGACGCCCCGTCCGTGGCGGTGCTCCACCTCGCCCGCTGGGAGGACGCATGACGACCCTCGAGGTCCGCGACCTCACCGTCCGCTTCGCCGGCCTCACCGCCCTCGACGAAGTGAGCTTCACGGTGGAACCCGGCACCGTCCACGCCGTCATCGGTCCCAACGGCGCCGGGAAGTCCACCACCTTCAACGTGCTGTCCGGCGTCCACCGCGCCACCTCCGGCAGCGTCCGGTTCGACGGCCACGAGCTGACCGGCCTGCCCCCGCACCGCATCGCCGCCCTCGGGGTCGCCCGGATCTTCCAGAACCTGGCACTGCCGCCGTACGCCACCGTCGCCGACGCCCTGATGCTGGGCCGTCACCGGCTCACCCGCGCCGGCTTCCTCGCCACCGGGCTCCGCCTGCCCTCCGCCGCGCGGGAGGAGACCCGCCACCGGGCCCGCGTCCGCGAGATCGCCGACTTCGTGGGCCTCGCCGACAAGCTGGACCGCCCGGCCGCCTCCCTCCCGTACGGGCAGCAGAAGCTCGCCGAACTGGCCCGCGCCCTGTGCATGGAGCCGAAGCTGCTGCTGCTCGACGAACCCGTCGCCGGCATGACCGGCGACGAACGCCGCCGCACCGCCGCCGTCATCGCGGGCGTCCGCGAGAGCCTCGGCATCTCCATCGTCCTCGTCGAACACGACATGGGCGTGGTGATGCGCCTCGCCGACTCCGTCACCGTCCTCGACTTCGGCCGCCGGATCGCCGACGGCGCCCCCGCCGACGTACAGAACGACCCGGCCGTCGTCCGCGCCTACCTCGGACAGGAGAACGCCGAGTGACCACCTTCGCCGAACTGCTCCTGGGCGGAGTGGCCCTCGGCTCCGTCTACGCCCTCATCGCCCTCGGATTCGTCGTCATCTTCCGCGCCACCGAGGTCGTCAACTTCGCCCACGCCTCCCTCCTCCTCGCGGGCGGGTACGTCATCGCCGTCCTCCACGACGACATCGGCTTCTGGCCGGCGCTCGCCGTCGGCGTCGCGGGCGCCGCGCTCGTCGGAGCGGCCGTGGAGTTCCTGGTGATGCGCCGCTACCGGGGCCGGGACCACAGCGTGCTCGCCATCGTCACGATCGGCGTGGACATCCTGCTCACCACCGAACTCACCCGCCGCATCGGCACGGACGTGCTCTCCCTCGGCGACCCCTGGGGCGACGCGGTCGTCACCATCGGCTCCGTCACCATCGCCCAGACGCGGATCGCCGCGTTCCTGGCCGCCGGGCTCCTGATCACCGCGTTCCTGCTCGCGTTCCGGTTCACCTCCTGGGGCGTGGCCATGCGCGCCGCGGCCGAGAGCCCGTCCACGGCCGCCCTGATGGGCGTCCGGCTCGGCCGGGTGTCGCTCGGCGCGTGGGCGGTGGCGGGCGGTCTCGCCGCCGTCGCCGCGCTCTTCCTCACCGTCTTCCCGACACCCGGACTGGAACGCTCCACCTCCCTCGCGGCCCTCAAGGCCTTCCCCGCCGCCATCCTCGGCGGACTGGACTCCACCACCGGCGCGCTCGTCGGCGGACTGCTCGTCGGGATCACCGAGTCCCTCGCCACCGGCTACCAGGGCGACCTCACCTTCCTCGGCCGCGGCATCGGCGACCTGGCGCCCTACCTCGTCATGGTCGCCGTCCTGCTGATCCGCCCCGCCGGGCTCTTCGGTACGAAGGAGCTCGCCCGTGTCTGACACGCTCACCCGACCCCGTACCTACGCCTGGGCCCTCGGCGCGGTCCTCCTCCTCGCCCTGCCCTTCTACCTCGAACGCTTCTGGCTCCAGGCCGGACTGTTCGCGATGGCCGCCGCCATCGGTGCGATCGGCATCAACCTGCTCACCGGCTCCACCGGCCAGCTCTCCATGGGGCACGCCTTCTTCCTCGCCGTCGGCGCGTACGGCTACTGCGCCTTCGCCGGGGACGGGAGCGACGGGCTGACCGGCCTCGGCCTGCCCGGCTGGCTCGCCGCCGTGGGCGCGGTGGCGCTGGCGGGCGCCGCGGGCGGCCTGTTCAGCCCGATCGCGGGCCGGCTGCGCGGCGCGTACCTCGGCATCGCGACACTCGCGCTGATCTTCATCGGCCAGCACGTGCTGTTCAACGCCCACGACCTGACCGGCGGCTTCAACGGCCGCGCCGTCCCGCCGCTGAGCCTGCTCGGCGTCACCTTCGACGAGAGCGAGCTCCTCGTCGCCCAGATCCCCTTCGGCGCCGCCGAGAAGTTGTGGTACCTGGGCCTGGCCCTGCTCCTGGGCTCCGCCCTGTTCGCCCGCGGGGTGCTGCGCGGCCGTCCGGGGCGGGCCCTGAACGCCATCCGGGACCACCGCATCGCGGCGGGCGTCCTGGGCATCCCGGTGGCCCGCTACCGCGCCGCCGCGTTCGTCCTGTCGTCGATGTACGCGGGGCTCGCCGGCGTCCTGCTGGCCCTGGTCTTCCAGCGGACCGTGCCGGAGTACTTCGGCATGCTGCTCTCCCTCGAGTACCTCGCCATGATCGTCATCGGCGGTCTGGGCTCGGTGGCGGGCGCGGTGGTCGGGGGCGTCTTCGTCTCCCTGCTGCCGCAGGTTCTCAACCGGTACAGCGACACGCTGCCCCTGGTGTCCGCCCCCGGCACGGGCGGCATCGCACCGGGCGAGGCGTCGCGCTACCTGTACGGCGCCGCCGTCGTGGCCGTCGTGCTCTTCCTGCCCGGCGGCCTGGTCCGGCCGGCCGCCCGGCGTCCCGCACAACCCTCAGGTACCCCAGCGGAGGAACGATGACCATGCGCAGACACCGGCGGCTCGCCGCCACCCTCACCGCGCTCGTCGCCCTGACGGCGGCCGCCGGCTGCAGCTCCAAGGCGACGAGCGGCGACGAGGCCGGCGGCCAGGGCGCCGACGGGGTGAAGACCGGCGAGGGCGTGGACGCCAGGACGATCCGGCTGGGCGTCCTCACCGACATGACCGGGGTGTACGCCACGCTCGGCAAGAGCGTCACCCAGGCCCAGCAGCTGTACGTCAAGCAGCTGAACGCGGCCGGCGGCGTCTGCGGCCGCACGGTGGAGCTGACGGTCCGTGACCACGGCTACGACCCGCAGAAGGCACTCGCCGGCTACACCGAACTGGAGCCGAAGGTGCTGGGCTTCCCCCAGTTCATCGGCTCGCCGTTCGTGGCGGCGGTCAAGCAGCGCATCGACGGCCAGGACAAGGGGCTCGTCCTGCCCCAGGCATGGTCGGCCTCGCTGCTGGGCAGCCCCCACATCCGGGTGATCGGCTCCACGTACGACATCGAGACGATCAACGCGGTCGACTTCCTGTTGAAGGAGAAGGGTCTGAAGAAGGGCGACAAGCTCGGCCATGTCTACTTCGAGGGCGACTACGGCGAGAACGCGCTCAAGGGGTCGAAGTACGCGGCGGACAAGGCCGGGCTGACGGTCGTGGAGCAGAAGATCAAGCCCACCGACAACGACATGTCGGCGCAGGTCGCGGCCCTCAAGCAGGCCGGGGTCAAGGCGATCGTACTGAGCGCCGGCCCGCGCCAGGCGGCCTCGCTCGTCGGTGTGGCGGCCGCGGTGAAGCTCACCGTCCCGGTCATCGGCAACAACTCGGCCTACGCGCCGCAGCTGCTGGCCACCCAGGCCGGACCGGCGCTGGAGCGCATGTACTACGTGGCCACGCCCAGCCTGCCGATCGGCGCCGACACCCCGGCCGCCAAGAAGCTCGTGGCGGACTACCGGGCGGCCTATCCCCAGGACGCCCTCGACAACGGCGTCGTCGCCGGCTGGTCGGCCGCCCAGGTCTTCGGCGAGGCGCTGAAGAAGGCGTGCGCCGCCAAGGACCTGACACGTGAGGGTCTCGGCACGGCGCTGCTGACGCTGAACGCCCACGACGCGGGCTTCGGCATGACGCACGACTTCTCCGACCCCCAGGCGCCCTCGTCGCGACAGAGCGCCATCATTCAGCCCGACAAGTCCGTGCCCGGAGGCGCCCGGGTGGCGCGCGAGCCGCAGGTCTCCGACGCGGCGAAGGCCTTCACACCCGGCGGCTGACCGGAGGCGAAGCCCCCGTCACCGGCCGGAAACGAAGCCGTGTGAAGCTCTGATCATGAGCGATGACCTCCTCACGGCCTACCGGATCGAGCCCCTCACCGCCCAGCAGGTCCATGACCTCGCGGGTGAGGGGCTCGCCGCGTTGCTGCGGGACGCGGTGGACGGCGGGGCCTCCGTCGGCTTCCTGGCCCCGCTGGACGGCGCCCAGGCCGCCGCGTGGTGGCGTGACGTCGCCGAGCAGGCGGCCCGGGGCGTACGGAGCGTCTGGGCGGCGTACGGGCCGAACGGCGCCGTCTCGGGCGTGATCACCCTCGTACGCGCGACGATGCCGAACCAGCCGCACCGCGGCGACATCGCCAAGCTGCTGGTCCACCGCGACGCCCGCGGCCGGGGCCTGGGCTCCCGGCTGCTCGCGGCGGCCGAGGAGGCGGCGGCCGCCGAGGGGCTCACCCTGCTCGTCCTGGACACCGAGACCGGCAGCGCGGCCGAGGTCCTGTACCGCAAGGGGGGCTGGACCCGCGCCGGGACGATCCCGCACTACGCCCTGACCCCCACCGGCACGCCCCACGCGACGACGTACTACTACAAGGCCTTGCGCGGCACCTGAGAGCCCGCCCGACCGCGCTCCGCCATCCGGGGCCGGCTGTCGCACACCGGCGCCCCGGCCCGGCGCCGGCGTGGAACGCGGAAGGGCCCGGGTGCGTATCCCGCACCCGGGCCCTTCCGGGATCCATGCCCGCCGTGAGGCGTTACGGCAGCTGTGCCGCCCGCGCCTCCCGGCTCTCGCGCCGGTTGCCGCGGAAGGTGTTCACTCGCCGGGCCGTCGCGAAGAGGGGGATCACGGCGCCCAGCACCACCTGGAGCGCGCAGCCGGTCTGGAGCAGCAGCTGGCCGCCCGGGGCGTCGAACGCCCACGCCGCCAGCAGACCCATCGCCCCGACGATCCAGCTGAGCATCGCCACCGCGAGGATGCCCCGCGGCTTGGGGTACTCGACGCGGCTCACCATCAGCCACGCCGTACCGATGATCGCCAGCAGCGTCGGGATGAACGGCAGCTCCAGCAGCACGATCGAGACGACCGTCAGCGCACCGAAGGGGCTCGGCATGCCCTGGAACATGCCGTCCTTCATGGTCACGCAGCTGAATCTGGCGAGCCGCAGCACCACCGCCAGCAGCACCACGATCGCGGCCACGGCCGAGACCTTCTGGTGGGCGTCGTCCGCGACCATCCCGTACACGAGTACGAAGTACGCCGGGGCGAGCCCGAAGCTGATCAGGTCCGACAGGTTGTCCAGCTCAGCGCCCATCGGCGAGCTGCGCAGCTTGCGCGCGACGAGCCCGTCGAAGAGGTCGAAGATCGCCGCGAGGAGCATCAGGATCACGGCCGTGGCGGCGCTGTGGCGCGCCATGCCGGTCTCCTGGCTCCCCGTGAGGTGCGGGATCAGGATGCCGGTGGTGGTGAAGTACACCGCCATGAAGCCGCACGTGGCGTTGCCCAGCGTGAGCGTGTCCGCTATTGAGAGACGCAGCGACAGCGGCATCTCCTCGGCTTCCTCGACGATGTCCGCCTCGGCGTCGGCCACCCAGTCGGCCCGTGTGTCGGGATCAATCACGGTCAATTCGAGTCACCCCCGCGGTCGTGGTCTGACCGACCTCGACAGCGACGTCGACACCTTCCGGAAGGTAGATGTCAACGCGCGATCCGAAGCGGATCAGACCAATACGCTCGCCCTGCTCGACCTTGGTCCCCTGCGGGATGTACGGCACGATGCGACGGGCGACCGCACCCGCGATCTGCACCATCTCGATGTCGCCGAGCTCGGTGTCGAAGTGCCAGACAACGCGCTCGTTGTTCTCGCTCTCCTTGTTGAACGCCGGCACGAACCCACCGGGGACGTGCTCGACGGACGTCACCGTCCCCGCCAGCGGGGCGCGGTTGACATGGACGTTCAGCGGGCTCATGAAGATGGCGACCCGGGTCCGTCCGTCCTTCCACGGCATGATGCTCTGCACCACCCCGTCTGCGGGCGAGATGACCCTGCCCTGCGCGATCTCGCGCTCGGGGTCGCGGAAGAACCACAGCATGCCCGCCGCCAGAGCGGTGGTGGGCACAGCGATGGCCGCGGCGCGCTTGGAACGGCGCGAGCGGGCAAGACTGAGTGCAGCGGTGGCGACGGTCGGCAGAAGCCACGGCGATGCTCCGCGTGCGATGCGGACGCGGCCGCGAGGTGCAGAGGTTTGGCTGTGGGGCATGGATGACCTTCGTAGCGGTGATGCCGCGCGAGTGCGGGGGACGGCGGCTTTTTGGCGATGCTATCGGTTGCGGGCCGCAACTGGGCAAGCCAGAAGCCGAGTCGGCGGCCGGAAGACGATGACAGGGTGTGATCTTCTTCGCGGCCGAACCGGCTCAAAAGCGACAATCACCCCTGGAATCGGTACTCCTCGAGCAGCCGACGCCCAATGATCATTTTCTGGATCTCGGCGGTACCTTCGCCGATGAGCAGCATGGGAGCCTCTCGGTAGAGACGCTCGATCTCGTACTCCTTCGAGAACCCGTAGCCGCCATGGATACGGAAGGCGTCCTCGACGACCTCCTTGCAGTACTCGGAGGCGAGGTACTTCGCCATCCCTGCTTCCAGGTCGTTTCGCTCCCCGGAGTCCTTTTTGCGTGCTGCGTTGACCATCATGGCATGAGCGGCCTCCACCTTGGTAGCCATCTCGGCCAGTTTGAACTGGATGGCCTGATGCTGGGCGATCGGCTTACCGAAAGTCTGACGTTGCTGGGCATACGAGACGCCCAGCTCGAATGCACGCTGCGCCACGCCGCAACCACGTGCCGCTACATTCACGCGGCCGACCTCGACACCGTCCATCATTTGGTAAAACCCTCGGCCGGTGGCCCCGCCGAGCACACGATTGGCCGGAATGCGCAGTCCGTCCATGATGAGCTCGGTGGTGTCGACGCCCTTGTAGCCCATCTTGTCGATCTTCCCGGGGATGGTGAGGCCGGGCCGGACCTCGCCGAAGCCGGGCTCCTTCTCCACCAGGAAGGTCGTCATCGACTTGTGGGGGGCGGTGCCCTCGGGGTGTCCTTCGTCACTTCGGACGAGAACGGCGACGAGCGTTGACGTGCCGCCGTTCGTCAGCCACATCTTCTGGCCGTTCAGGACGTACTCGTCGCCGTCCTTGACCGCCTTGGACGTGATCGCCGACACATCCGAGCCGAGGGCCGGCTCCGACATCGAGAACGCGCCCCGCACCTCGCCGGCCGCCATCCGGGGCAGGAAGGTGTCCTTCTGCTCCTGTGTGCCGTGCTGCTTGAGCATGTACGCGACGATGAAGTGGGTGTTGATGATGCCCGACACGGACATCCAGCCGCGCGCGATCTCCTCCACGCACAGCGCGTACGTGAGCAGGGACTCGCCCAGACCCCCGTACTCCTCCGGGATCATCAGGCCGAAGACACCCAGCTCCTTCAGCCCGTCGACGATGTCCTGCGGGTACTCGTCGCGGTGCTCCAGTTCCGTCGCGACCGGGATGATCTCCTTGTCGACGAAGTCCCGGACCGTGGACAGGATCTCCTGCTGGACGTCCGTCAGACCGTGGGTCTGCGCGAGTCGGGCCATGGCTACTTCTCCTGCGCCTTCAGTTCCGGGCGGCCGGGCTGCTCGCCGCCGCGCTCCTTGATGTACGTCTCGGTGGGGACCATCACCTTGCGGCGGAACACGCAGACCAGCGTGCCGTCCTGCTTGTAGCCCTTGGTCTCGACGTACACGATCCCGCGGTCGCTCTTGGACTTCGACGGGGTCTTGTCGAGGACGGTGGTCTCGCCGTAGATGGTGTCGCCGTGGAAGGTCGGCGCCACGTGCCGCAGCGACTCGATCTCCAGGTTGGCGATCGCCTTGCCGGAGACGTCCGGCACGGACATGCCGAGCAGCAGGGAGTAGATGTAGTTCCCCACGACGACGTTCTTCCCGAAGTCCGTCGTCTTCTCCGCATAGTTGGTGTCCATGTGGAGGGGGTGGTGGTTCATGGTGAGCAGACAGAAGAGGTGGTCGTCGTACTCGGTGACCGTCTTCCCGGGCCAGTGCTTGTAGACGGCGCCGACCTCGAACTCCTCATAGGTGCGTCCGAACTGCATGGTGCTCAGGCCTCCGGGGCTTCGAACGTGGACGTACGGGTCATACCGGCGGCGCGGCCCTTGCCCGAGATGACGAGCGCCATCTTGCGGCTGGCCTCGTCGATCATCTCGTCGCCGAGCATCGCCGATCCCTTCTTGCCGCCCGCCTCGGACGTGTAGTACTCGTACGCGTCCAGGATCAGCTCGGCGTGGTCGAAGTCCTCCTGGGAGGGCGAGAACACCTCGTTGGCCGCGTCGACCTGACCGGGGTGCAGCACCCACTTGCCGTCGAAGCCGAGCGCGGCGGCACGTCCGGCCACTTCGCGGAAGCCGTCCACGTTCTTGATCTGCAGGTACGGACCGTCGATCGCCTGGAGGTCGTTGGCGCGGGCCGCCATCAGGATCTTCATCAGGATGTAGTGGTACGCGTCGGCCGGGTAGCCGGGCGGCTGCTCGCCGACGACCAGCGACTTCATGTTGATGGACGCCATGAAGTCGGCCGGGCCGAAGATGATCGTCTCGATGCGCGGCGAGGCCTGTGCGATCGCGTTGACGTTGTTGAGGCCCTGGGCGTTCTCGATCTGCGCCTCGATGCCGATCCGGCCGACCTCGAAGCCCATCGTCTTCTCGATCTGCGTCAGCAGGAGGTCCAGCGCCACGACCTGCTCGGCGTTCTGGACCTTCGGCAGCATGATGCAGTCCAGGTTCGGGCCCGCACCCTCGACGACGGTGACGACGTCGCGGTACGTCCACTCCGTGGTCCAGTCGTTCACCCGCACGACCCGGGTCTTGCCCGTCCAGTCACCCTCGTTGAGGAACTTGACGATGGTGTGCCGGGCCTCCGGCTTGGCCAGCGGCGCGCATGCGTCCTCCAGGTCCAGGAAGACCTGGTCCGCGGGCAGGCCCTGGGCCTTCTCCAGGAAGCGCGGGTTGGAACCGGGGACCGCCAGGCAGGAGCGGCGCGGGCGGAGACGGTTGACGGTCATGCGGGGACCTCCGTGCTTTCTACGGGGTTGAGCTTGTTCGCTGTACGGATCTCGTCGACGATACGACCGATGATCTCCGTGATACCGAAGTCCTTCGGTGTGAAGACGGCGGCCACTCCCGCACGCTTCAGTTCGGCGGCATCGGCGCTCGGGATGATTCCCCCGACGATGACCGGAATGTCGGAGGCGCCCGCCTCACGCAGCCGGGCCAGCACGTCCGGCACCAGCTCGGCGTGCGACCCGGACAGGATGGAAAGACCCACGCAGTGCACGTCCTCCGCGAGGGCGGCGTTCACGATCTGCTCGGGGGTCAGCCGGATGCCCTGGTAGACCACCTCGAAACCGGCGTCACGCGCGCGTACCGCGATCTGCTCGGCCCCGTTGGAGTGCCCGTCCAGGCCCGGCTTGCCCACCAGCAGCCGCAGCCGCCCGGCGCCCAGCTCCTCGGCCGTCCGCGCCACCTTCTCGCGTACGGCGGCCAGCGGAGTGCCCTCCTCGGCGGCGATCGCGACCGGCGCGGAGGAGACACCCGTCGGCGCGCGGAACTCGCCGAATACGTCCCGCAGCGCCCACGACCACTCGCCGGTGGTGACACCCGCGCGGGCGCACTCCAGGGTGGCCTCGAACAGGTTCGCGTCCCCGGCGGCCGCCGCCTTGAGCGTGGCGAGGGCCTCCTGGGCGCGGGTCTCGTCGCGGTTGTCGCGCCACTCGTGGAGCTTCGCCACCACCCGCGCCTCGTTGGCCGGGTCCACCGTCATGATGGCGGTGTCCAGGTCCGCGGTGAGCGGGTTCGGCTCGGTCGTCTCGTAGATGTTGACGCCGACGATCTTCTCCTCGCCGGACTCGATCCTGGCCCGCCGCTCGGCGTGCGAGGACACCAGCTGCGACTTGAGGTAGCCGGACTCGACGGCGGCCATCGCACCGCCCATCTCCTGGATCCGGTCGATCTCGGTCAGACATTCCTCGACCAGGGTGTCCACCTTGGCCTCGATGACGTGCGAGCCGGCGAAGATGTCCTCGTACTCCAGCAGGTCGCTCTCGTGCGCCAGCACCTGCTGGATGCGGAGGCTCCACTGCTGGTCCCAGGGGCGGGGGAGGCCCAGGGCCTCGTTCCAGGCCGGGAGCTGGACGGCACGCGCGCGTGCGTCCTTCGACAGCGTCACGGCGAGCATCTCCAGGACGATGCGCTGGACGTTGTTCTCCGGCTGCGCCTCGGTCAGGCCGAGGGAGTTGACCTGGACGCCGTAGCGGAACCGGCGGTGCTTGGGGTTCTCGATCCCGTACCGCTCACGCGTGATCTTGTCCCAGATGCGGCCGAAGGCGCGCATCTTGCACATCTCCTCGATGAAGCGGACGCCCGCGTTCACGAAGAAGGAGATCCGCGCGACCACATCGCCCTTGCGCTCCTGGGGCACCTGCCCGGAGGCGAACACCGCGTCGAGGACGGCGATCGCCGTCGACATGGCGTACGAGATCTCCTGGACCGGCGTGGCGCCCGCCTCCTGCAGGTGGTAGCTGCAGATGTTGATCGGGTTCCACTTGGGGATGTGGTTCACCGTGTAGGTGATCATGTCGGTGGTCAGCCGCAGCGACGGACCGGGCGGGAAGACGTGCGTCCCGCGCGACAGGTACTCCTTGACGATGTCGTTCTGCGTCGTCCCCTGGAGCTTGGTGATGTCCGCGCCCTGCTCCTCCGCGACCACCTGGTACAGCGCCAGCAGCCACATGGCGGTGGCGTTGATGGTCATGGAGGTGTTCATCTGCTCCAGAGGGATGTCCTGGAACAGCCGGCGCATGTCACCGAGGTGCGAGACCGGGACCCCGACCCGGCCCACCTCCCCGCGGGCGAGGATGTGGTCCGGGTCGTAGCCGGTCTGCGTGGGCAGGTCGAAGGCGACCGACAGACCGGTCTGGCCCTTGGCGAGGTTGCGCCGGTACAGCTCGTTGGACGCCTCGGCGGTCGAGTGACCGGCGTACGTCCGCATGAGCCAGGGGCGGTCCTTCTTCCGTTCCGTCATCAGATGTTCCGGAAGCGGTTGATGGCGTCGATGTGCTTGTCCCGCATCTCCTGGTTCTTCACGCCCATGCCCTCCTCGGGGGCCAGGCACAGGACGCCGACCTTGCCCTGGTGGAGGTTGCGGTGGACGTCGTACGCGGCCTGGCCGGTGTCCTCCAGGGAGTACACCTTCGACAGCGTCGGGTGGATCTTGCCCTTGGCGATCAGGCGGTTGGCCTCCCACGCCTCGCGGTAGTTCGCGAAGTGCGAGCCGATGATGCGCTTCAGCGACATCCACAGGTAGCGGTTGTCGTACTCGTGCATGTAGCCCGAGGTCGAGGCGCAGGTGGTGATGGTGCCGCCCTTGCGGGTGACGTACACGGACGCGCCGAAGGTCTCACGGCCGGGGTGCTCGAAGACGATGTCGATGTCCTCGCCGCCGGTGAACTCGCGGATGCGCTTGCCGAAGCGCTTCCACTCCTTGGGGTCCTGGGTACGCTCGTCCTTCCAGAACTTGTAGCCCTCGGCGCTGCGGTCGATGATCGCCTCGGCACCCATCGAGCGGCAGATGTCCGCCTTCTGCTCGCTGGAGACGACACAGATCGGGTTGGCGCCACCAGCCAGCGCGAACTGCGTGGCGTAGGAGCCGAGGCCGCCGCTCGCGCCCCAGATGAGCACGTTGTCGCCCTGCTTCATGCCGGCGCCGTTGCGGGAGACCAGCTGGCGGTACGCGGTGGAGTTCACCAGGCCGGGTGCCGCCGCCTCCTCCCAGCTGAGGTGGTCCGGCTTGGGCATCAGCTGGTTGGACTTGACGAGGGCGATCTCCGCCAGGCCACCGAAGTTGGTCTCGAAGCCCCAGATGCGCTGCTCGGGGTCGAGCATCGTGTCGTTGTGACCGTCGGAGGACTCCAGCTCGACCGACAGGCAGTGCGCGACGACCTCGTCACCCGGCTGCCAGGCGTTCACGCCCGGGCCGGTGCGCAGCACGACGCCCGCCAGGTCCGAGCCGATGATGTGGTACGGCAGATCATGACGCTTGGTCAGCTCCGAGAGCTTGCCGTACCGCTCCAGGAAGCTGAAGGTCGACACCGGCTCGAAGATCGAGGTCCACACGGAGTTGTAGTTGACCGAGGAGGCCATCACGGCCACCAGCGCCTCACCCGGGCCCAGCTCGGGCAGCGGCACGTCGTCGACGTGCAGCGACTTGCGCGGGTCCTTCTCGCGTGTGGTGAGACCGGCGAACATCTCGGTCTCGTCCTTGTGCACGGTCACCGCGCGGTAGGACTCGGGGAGCGGCAGAGCGGCGAAGTCCGCGGACGTGGTGTCCGTCGACTGAATCGCGTCCAGGATTTCCTTCACGGTGTTGCCTCCGGCGAAGAACGTCTTGAGGGGAGACGTTGAGTGGAACGTCGGGAAGTGCTGCTGTGGAGGTGTGCCGTCGGTTCGGCCGGGTGGTGCTGGCAGCGCTGGGTGGTGCGCAGAGGTTGCCTGTGACGCAGGCGTCCGGGCGCGCGAGGCGCGATGGCCTTGCGGGGACAGCCGGCGTACGAGATGTCTCTGCACGCCGGCCGCCCGGACAACATCAACGTATGACACCGTGTGCCAGGCCGCAAGGCACTGAGTGCCAACAATTTCTCTCAGATGCAATCCACCGTTCACAGATGAGCGATGATCGATCGATTGCGTCGACGGGCGGGGCTCGGCGACCTCTGTGCGGCCGCGGTGGCGGCTCCCCACGGGACCGCAAACGGAAGCGCCCGCCCGGCTCGACGGTGACCGTCGAGCCCCACGATCGCCTGACCGGTCGTCTCGTCGGCCGCGCCCACGACCGCCGCCTCGGCGACCTTCGGGTGCGAC
>NZ_JBEPEL010000015.1:0-102382 GCF_040300825.1 Streptomyces sp. NPDC000229 | reverse complement strand
GGAGGAGCGAGCCACTGCGGAGCATTGGCGACCGACGACAACGCAGCAGATGCGCGTGCCAGGGCTCGCGAGCCCGGCAAGATCCGAAAGACACGCCCTAGGAGTCCGGCGCGGCGGGCAGGAAGCGCAGGGCCCATTCCGCACGGGCGGCCACGGCGGGGTCCGCGTCCTCCATGAGAGGGAGCAGCAGCGCACGGGCCTTCGGGGGATCCGTCAGCGCCGCGTCGACGATCTCCGTGGCCAGCCCGTCCTGGTCGTCCCCGAGGTCGTGGGCCGAGGCGCGCAGCAGCACGGGCAGCGCCTCGGCGCCACCGAGCCGCCCGATCACTCCGCCCAGCAGTTCGCGGGCGTAGGGGTTCCGCTCGCCGATGAAGCGGTCCAGCTCCGCCTCCAGCCGCGGCAGCGGTCCGCGGTCGCCGGAGGCGGCGATGCCGTCGGCGAGATCGATCGTCGCGTCGACGTCGGAGTCCGGATCGTCCAGCAGCTCGATCAGCCGGTCGACGGCGTGGCCGGTCACTGTTCGGTGACCTTGCCGTCGGCCACCTCGATGCGGCGGGTGGTGCGGACCGCGTCGAGCATGCGCCGGTCGTGGGTGACCAGGAGCAGGGTTCCCTGGTACGCGTCCAGGGCCGACTCCAGCTGTTCGATGGCCGGCAGGTCCAGGTGGTTGGTCGGCTCGTCCAGGACCAGCAGGTTCACCCCACGGCCCTGGAGCAGGGCGAGCGCGGCACGGGTGCGCTCCCCCGGTGAGAGGGACGTCGCCGCGCGCGTCACGTGGTGGGCCTTGAGGCCGAACTTGGCCAGCAGGGTGCGCACGTCCGCCGGCTCGGTGTCCGGTACCGCCGCACAGAACGCGTCCAGCAGGGACTCCTGCCCGTGGAACAGCTTGCGCGCCTGGTCGACCTCCCCCACGACGACGCCCGAGCCGAGGGCGGCGTGCCCCGCGTCCAGCGGGAGGCGGCCGAGGAGGGCGGCGAGCAGGGTCGACTTGCCCGCGCCGTTGGCACCGGTGATGGCGACCCGGTCGGCCCAGTCGATCTGGAGGGAGGCCGGGCCGAAGCGGAAGTCGCCGCGGACGGCCTCGGCGTCACGCAGGGTCGCCACGACCGCGCCGGAGCGCGGGGCTGCGGCGATCTCCATCCGCAGCTCCCACTCCTTGCGGGGCTCCTCCACCGCGTCGAGCCGCTCGATCATGCGCTGCGTCTGGCGGGCCTTGGCGGCCTGCTTCTCGCTCGCCTCGCTGCGGAACTTGCGGCCGATCTTGTCATTGTCGTTGCCCGCCTTGCGGCGGGCGTTCTTGACGCCTTTGTCCATCCACGAGCGCTGCATCTGGGCCCGGCCTTCGAGGGCGGCCTTCTTGTCGGCGTACTCCTCGAACTCCTCGCGGGCGTGCCGGCGGGCGGTCTCCCGCTCCTCCAGGTACGCCTCGTAGCCGCCGCCGTACAACCGGATCTCCTGCTGCGCCAGGTCGAGTTCGAGGACCTTGGTGACGGTACGCGCGAGGAACTCGCGGTCGTGGCTGATGACGACGGTTCCCGCGCGCAGCCCCTGGACGAAGCGCTCCAGCCGCTCGAGGCCGTCCAGGTCGAGGTCGTTGGTCGGCTCGTCGAGCAGGAAGACGTCGTAGCGGGAGAGGAGGAGTGAGGCGAGGCCCGCGCGGGCTGCCTGGCCGCCGGAGAGGGAGGTCATCGGCCGGTCGAGTCCGACGGTCAGGCCGAGGGAGTCGGCGACCTCCTCGGCACGCTCGTCGAGGTCGGCGCCGCCGAGGTTCAGCCAGCGTTCCAGGGCGGTGGCGTACGCGTCGTCGGCGCCGGGTGTGCCGTCGACGAGGCCCTGGGTGGCGTCGTCCATCGCGGCCTGGGCGGCGGCCACGCCGGTGCGGCGGGCGAGGAAGTCCCGTACGGTCTCCCCCTCGCGGCGCTCGGGCTCCTGCGGGAGGTGGCCGACGGTGGCGGCGGGGGGCGACAGGCGCAGCTCCCCCTGCTCGGGGCTGTCGAGCCCGGCGAGGAGCCGCAGCAGGGTCGACTTGCCGGCGCCGTTCACGCCGACGAGGCCGATCACGTCGCCGGGTGCGACGACGAGGTCGAGGCCGGAGAAGAGGGAACGTTCGCCGTGGCCGGCGGCGAGGTCCTTGGCGACGAGGGTTGCAGTCATCAGGGGGTCGATCCTATCGGGGGCCCGGCCGCCGGTCCTGCGGGTCCCGCTCCGGTCGAGGGCGTCGGGCTCCCACGGCGGGCGCCGCACGGTCAGGCGCGGTGCCGGCCGTGTCACAGTGGCCGGGTTCGTCGGCGTCATCGTGACGGCGGTTCGCGGCTCGCCGGGGCCGTCGCCGGTGCCACCAGCACGCCCCCCATGGTCCGTGCCACGAGGAAGGACTGCCCCCTGACCGCCCGCGCGTCCAGCGCAATCCGGTGGGTGCCCGGTTCCAGCAAGCCGTCGAACAGCTCCTGGGTACGAGTGCGGCAGAGGCGGTCCAGGCGGTGGGCGACGAGCTGGACGCGGCAGGTGGAGGTGACCTCGACGGTCGCTTCGCCGCCGGTCACGGCCAGGCGGGTCAGGCGTCTGCGCTCCGGCGGGCTGCGGTCGAGCGCCTGCTCGATCTGCGCGACGAGCACGGGGATGATCGGCGCGAACCCGTCGACGTACGCCACGTCCGCGCCCGCCCGGGCGAACGCCTCCCTCACCGCGGCGCGCCGCTCCCGGCCGACCGCGCGGCCGAAGGCCACCGCTCCGTACGCACGCAGTTCCTCGGGTGGTACGGCGACGGTGTCCTCCGCGATGTCGGCACCGACGCCGATGGTGCGCAGCGCTGCGGCGAGCTTGGCGAGGACGGCGACACGGGCACCGATCAGCAGGACGCGGCGGCGGGCGGGGGCGCTCGGGAGGAGGCGTTCCAGCTCGGTGCGGTACTGGGCGCCGTGGAAGCGGAACGGGCCTATCCCGCGGTAGCCGTTCAGGTCCAGGTCGGCGGTCTCGTCGGTCTGCCAGGCGAAGTCGCGCCAGACGACGTCGTCGCCGTCCCGCTCGATCACGGCCGTGACCGCGCCGCACGCGAGGCTCTCGCACTCGGGGCAGCCGTAGATGACGTACCGCCCCTCGGGCAGGGGAGCCTCGCCGTCGAGCAGCAGGCGGCGCACGTGGTCGGTGAAGACGGCGGGCGGTACGTCGGCGGCGAGCGGGGACACGGCGTCGAGGTCGGACAGCTGGTGGAGGAGCGGACGGCCGTCGACGACGAAGTCGAGGAAGTCCCGGTGCACTTGGTAGGCGCCGCCGGTGAGGACGCCCCCTGCCCGTATCGCGGGCGCGAGGGCGAAGGACGCGTAGGCGTGGTCGCGCTCTTCGATGGGCACTTCGTCGTGCTCGTGGTTGTGCTCGTGCTCGTGCTCGGCAGGCATGTGAGGTGTATGCCCGCCCCGGACGCCTCCGCTACCGTCCCGGCATGAGTGGTGACGTGATCGTGGTGGGTGGCGGGGTCATCGGGCTGACGACGGCCGTCGTACTGGCCGAGCGGGGCCTGCGGGTGCGCGTGTGGACGCGTGAAGCGCCGGGCGACACCACCTCCGCGGTGGCGGGCGCGCTGTGGTGGCCGTACCGCATCGAACCGGCGGAGCGGGTGGGCGCGTGGGCGCTGGCCTCACTGCGGGTGTACGAGCGGCTCGCCGCCGATCCGGAGGCCACGGGCGTACGGATGGTGGCGGGGGTCCAGGCGGAGACCGAGCCGACGTCGCTCGGTTCCTGGGCGGGCGAGGTGCCGGGGTTGCGGCAGCTTCCCTCCGGGGGCCTGGCGGCCCGGTTGCCGCTGGTCGACATGCCGGTCCACCTGGCGTGGCTGGTGGACCGGCTGGAGGCGGCGGGCGGGGTCGTCGAAACGCGGGCGGTGTCGTCCCTCACGGAGGCCCCGGCCCCGGTGGTGGTCAACTGCGCCGGGCTCGGGGCGCGGGATCTCGTACCGGACCCCGGTCTGCGGCCGGTGCGCGGCCAGCTGGTCCTGGTGGAGAACCCTGGTGTGGAGCAGTGGTTCGCCGCCGCGGACTCCTCGGCGAGCCGGGCGACGTACTTCTTCCCGCAGCCGGGGCGGCTGGTGCTGGGCGGTACGGCGGAGGAGGACGACTGGAGCACGCAGCCGGACGCGGGGACGGCCGCGGCGATCGTCGCCCGGTGCGCGCGGATCCGCCCCGAGATCGGCCGGGCCCGCGTGCTGGGGCACCGCGTGGGCCTGCGCCCGGTGCGCACGGGCGGGGTGCGTCTGGCGGTGGAGCCGTTGCCGGATGGCGGCGGGGTGCTGGTCCACAACTACGGCCACGGGGGCGCGGGCGTGACCGTCGCGTGGGGGTGCGCGGAGGAGGTGGCGGGCCTCGTCACCCCTGGTACTCGGTGAGGTCGATGGCGTGGACGTGCAGCGGGACGCCGTACACCGGGTGGGTCGTCTCCCGCTCCGGCGCCATGCCGAGCTTGCGCATGATGTTCTCGGCGCCTTCGTTCCCCAGCCGGGCGATGCTGACGACCCGGTCGAGACCGCGGTCCTGGAGCGCGAACTCCAGCACGGCGTGGGCGGCTTCGGAGGCGTACCCCTGGCCCCAGAAGGGCCGTCCGAGGCGCCAGACGATCTCGACGGCCGGGAGCACCTCGGGCAGGTACTCGGGGACGGACAGACCGGCGAAGCCGATCAGCTCCCCCGAGGCGAGAAGCTCCACGGCGAAGGGCCCGAAGCCCTCCTCGTCCCACTCCTCTTCCCACCGTTCGATGTCCTCGGCCGTCTCCTCCAGGTCGCGGACCGAGCCGTCGCCGATCCAGCGCATGACCTCGGGATCCGCGTTGATGTCGGCCATGGGGACGAGGTCGTCGTCGTGCCAGCGGCGCAGGAGGAGGCGGGGCGTGCGGATCTCGGTCATGACGCCATCCTCCCCGAGGGAGGCGCCGCGGCGTTAATCGGCCACGGGCCCGGACCCGGCGACCGCCGTGAGGCCCGTCCCGGGCGGGGGCGGACCGAGGCCGGTGGGACGGGTGTCCGTACGGGCCGGGCAGGCAGCCGAGCGGGCCGGGGCGGGCGGCCGGGGCGGGCGCCCCGGCGCCCCCCACCGGGCCGGTCGGTCAGCGGGAGGGTTCGTCCGGCCCCCGGCCCGTCTCCCGGTCCGTTCCCCGGTCCCGGCCGCCTTCCTCGTCCTGGGCCGGGCCGATGCGGATCTCGAACTCGCCCGCGTACTTCTCGTGACCCGCGATCACGGCCTCCTCCACGGCCTCCTCGGCGAGTTCGCCGCGGACGATGAGCGGGTCCTGGCGCAGGTCCCGCATCAGGGCCCAGCACATGCCGACCATCACCAGGACGAACGGGGCCGCGACGAGGATCGTCAGGTGCTGGAGGCCCGCGAGGGCGTCGCCCTTGCCCTCGCCGACGAGCAGCATCACGGCCGCCACGCCTCCGGTCACCACGCCCCAGAAGACGACGACGAACCGGGCCGGTTCGAAGGTGCCCTTCTGGGAGAGCGTGCCCATCACGATCGAGGCGGCGTCGGCGCCGGAGACGAAGAAGATGCCGACCAGGATCATCACGAGGAGGCTCATCACGCCGGCGATCGGGAACTCCTGGAGCACCCCGAAGAGCTGGCCCTCGGGCGTGGTCGCGGCTCCGAGGTCGCCGCGCTCCTTCAGGTGCATGGACGTACCGCCGAAGACGGCGAACCAGACCAGGCTCACGGTGCTGGGGACGAGGATGACGCCGCCGACGAACTGGCGGATCGTGCGCCCCCGGCTGATCCGGGCGATGAACATGCCGACGAACGGCGTCCAGGAGATCCACCAGGCCCAGTAGAAGACGGTCCAGCTGCTCAGCCAGTCGGCGACGTCACCGCCGCCGGTGGCGGCTTCGGTGCGGCCCGCCAGTTGCGGCAGTTCGTCGAAGTAGGAGGCGAGCGAGGTGGGGATCAGGTCGAGGACCAGGATCGTGGGGCCCGCGACGAAGACGAAGACGGCGAGCACGACGGCCAGCACCATGTTGGTGTTGGAGAGCCACTGGATGCCCTTCTCCACCCCGGAGACCGCGGAGAAGACGAAGCACACCGTCAGGACGCCGATGATGGCGACGAGCAGTCCGGTACCGGCCTTGTCCAGCCAGCCGACCTCGTGCATGCCGCTGCCGATCTGGAGCGCGCCGAGCCCCAGGGAGGTGGCGGAACCGAAGAGCGTGGCGAAGATCGCCAGGATGTCGATCACCCGCCCGGGTGTACCGTCGGCGCGCTTCTTTCCGATGAGCGGGACGAAGACGGCGCTGATCGTCTGCCGCCTGCGGCGCCGGAAGGTGCTGTAGGCGATGGCCAGGCCGACCACCGCGTAGATCGCCCACGGGTGCAGTGTCCAGTGGAAGAGCGTGGTGGCGAGCGCCGTCTGCATGGCGTCCGCCGAGTCGGCGGGATCGGTGCCGGGCGGCGGGGTGGTGTAGTGCGCGAGCGGTTCGCTGACGCCGTAGAACATCAGGCCGATGCCCATGCCGGCGCTGAACATCATGGCGACCCAGGAGACGGTGCTGAACTCGGGCTCCTCGTGCTCCTGGCCCAGCTCGATCCGTCCGTACCGGCTGACGGCGAGCCAGAGCGCGAAGACGACGAAGCCCGAGGCGGCCAGGACGAACGCCCAGCCGCCGTTGTGCATCAGGCCGTTCAGCAGGGTGTCGGAGACGCTCTCCAGGGCGCTGGTGGCCGTTGCGCCCCAGATCACGAAGGCCAGGGTGAGCACGGCCGTGACCCCGAAGACCACCCGGTCGGTGACGGGCGGTTTGTCCTCGTGGGGATGGCGGCCGGGGAGGGCCGCCTTCACCGGTAGCCGCATTCGTTGCCCCGGTTTGCGTTGCTCCTGAGACACAGGCGGCACCTTTCACGATCATGGCCTGACTTCGCTCGTACTACCCCCTACCACGTCAGGCACACCCGACCCGGGATCAACAGGCGTCGACTGGTTCCCCACCTGTGAGGTGGTAGGCCGCGCGGGTGTCGAGGAGCAGGGGTACGAGGGCACGCCGGGGCTGGCGCAGGGGTACGAAGGCGGCCCCGTCGCCCCCCACTCGAGCGGCCACCCCGTGCAGCGCCAGTTCGTCCTCGACGTCGGCGTACTGGGCCGGGCTCAGTCGGTAGCCGCAGGGCGGGTCCTGGAGGGTTTCGGCGGGCTCCGGCGGATCGTTGTCGGCGCCGCCCAGGTGGATCGGGCCCCGGTCGCGCAGACCGGCCAGCCGGGCCGTCGTGGTGGCCGCCTCGATGGTGCCGCGCCGGTCGTCCACGTACGCGAAGAGACCGTCGAGGGCGGCGAGCTGACTGTCGACCCGGCGCCGGTTGTTGAGGGCCGGGTCGTTCTTCTCCGCGTCGGTGAGGGGGTCGACGCGGGTTTCGACGAGCAGGCCGACGGAGTGCTTGATGCCCGCGGTGTTGCGCAGGATGCGCTCCTGGCCGTCGCCCGCGACCTGCTTGACGGGCTCCCCCGTGACGGGGTCGGTCCAGATGCCGTAGACGCCGCTGTCGAAACCGGCCCGCTCGGCGGTGGGGCGGACGTACGCCTCGGAGAGGGTGTGCGCCTCGTCGTGCACGTGCGCGTCGGTGTTGGGGTTGCGCGGCCAGAGGGAGAGGAGGTCCTTGTCGTAGTAGGGCGGGGTGGCGCCGTATTCGTGCAGGTCGTAGACGGCGTCGGGCCGGTGGTCGCGGAGCACGGCGGCGAGGGCGCGAGCCTCGGCGGTCTTGAGGGCGATGTGGTCGCGGTTGATGTCGACGCCGTCGGCATTGCCCCGGGTGTCGGCGGCGCGGCCGTCGGGGTTGGCGGTGGGGACGACGAGGACGGTCGTGCGGGAGAGGAAGCGGAGGGTTTCGCGGTCCTTGGCGTACGCGAGGTCGCGGACGGTGGTGAGGCAGGCCTCCCGGCCGGACGGCTCGTCACCGTGCTGGCTGCAGATGAGGAGCACGATGTTGGTGCTGGGGGCCGTGGATATCCGTACGAGCTGGAGGGGACGGCCCTGTCGGGTGGTGCCGATCCGGGTCGTCGACACGCGGTCGCTCGCCCGGTCGACGGTGGTGAGGAATCGTTGCTCCTCGCGCTGGCCCGTCCAGCGGGCGCCGTTGCTCGTCTCGAAGCCGGTGCGGGGCGGCGAGGCGGGTGAGGCCTGCGCGGGAGCGGTGATCAGCGGGAGGGCGAGGGCGGCTGCGGTGACGGTCACGGCGAAGGCTCGGACGCGTGCGGCACGTGGGGTCATCGGCTGCTGCCTCCGGGGATCGGCGGGACGGGACGCGGGGCGGTGACACCGGCGGGCGGGGTGGCGGCTCCGCTCGGCGGGGCGGTGCGCGGGGCGGCCGGGGGCACGGTGGGGAAGGTGGCCCGTACGAAGGCGGGGGCGCCGCCGACGAGGGGGAGCCTGGCGGAGCTCCGGGCCAGGTCGAGGGTGAGGGTGGGCTTCGTGGAAGGAGGGTCGATCAGGTACTGGTCGGTGCCGGCGATGATGAGGGCGAGACGGTGGCCGGCCGGGACGACGTGGTCCGCGGCGGCGAGGTCCAGGGTGATGGTGTGCGCCTTGCCGGGGGTGAGGGGGCGGCCCCTGTTCTCGTCGGCCCAGTTGCCGAGGTCGGCCCAGCCCCGGCTGAACACGGTGAAGCCGACGTCGGTGGTCTTCGCCTTCGTCTCCTTGAAGCAGGCGCTGTCGCCGGTGGTGCTCGCGCCCCAGCAGGTGCGTTCGGTGAGGGTGGTGATGCCTTCGCCGGCGGCCCCGTAGTCACGGATGGTGTCGGGCCCGAGGTCGACCAGCACGGCGGAGAGGTGGGCGCTGGTGGTGTTCGGGGTGGCGGTGACGGTGACGGTGGAGGAGCCGGAGAGCCGCAGGTCGCGCGTCAGGGGGCGGGAGACGAAGCCCGCCTTGGACGGCGTGGAGGCGTCGACGTGCGCCGCCCAGTCGAGTTCGTCCAGTTCGGGGTCGTCCGTGAACGTCTCCGTGGCGCCGGGCCGGGCCGGGGTGAGGCCGAGGGTGCCGACACCGGGCGCGGAGCCGGTGGCGGGGCGGAGCGTGGTGGTGGCGGTGGCGCGGGGCGGCCAGACGCGGTCGGTGGACCACTGGTCGGGGGCGCGCTCGATGTCGGCCATCGGCTCGCGGTCGATGCCGTTGTCGTAGCCGAGGAGGTGGTGGTCGAACCAGCGGTGCAGGGTTCGTACCCAGTCGGCGCGGCGGAAGTCGAACGGGTCGACGTGCCCGGTCTGCGAGAGCCAGATCTTGCGCTCCACGCCGTGCTGGGCGAGGGCGTCCCACCACTGGCCGAAGTGCTTGGCGCGGACGTTGAGGTCCTGCTGGCCGTGCACGACGAAGACGCTGGCCCTCACCTTGTGCGCGTCCTTGACGTAGTCGCGCTCCTCCCACAGCCGGGTCCGGTCGCCGGTGCGCGGCGCGCCGTCGACGAGGCGCTGCTGGACGTGGGCGCACCGGGTGCGGGCGTCGGGGCTGTTGACGTAGTTCGAGAGCCAGTCGGGGCCGGAGTCGTACAGCGGGGCGCCCTTGGCGAAGTAGTAGTCGTACCAGGAGGAGATGGCGCCGATCGGGACGATGGTCTTCAGGCCCTCGACGCCGGTCGCCGCGACACCGTTGGCGATGGTGCCGTCCCAGCTCTTGCCGATCATGCCCGTGTCGCCGGTGGACCAGCCGGTCGCACGGGCGCGGTCGGCGCCGGTACGGGTGGTGTAGCCGCGGCCGCGGCCGTTCAGCCAGTCGACGACGGCCTTGGCGGACTGGATGTCGGAGCGGCCGCCGACGTCGTCGCAGCCGTCCGACCGGCTGGTTCCGGCCAGGTCGACGGCGACGAAGGCGTAGCCGCGCGGCACGAAGTAGTTGTCGTAGTACAGCGGGAACTGGACGGGGTCGCCGTTCGCGTCGTACGTCTTCTTCTGGCTCTCGTTGCCGCGCCCGCAGCACGCGTAGTAGGGGCTGGCGTCCATGATCACGGGGACCTTGCGGCCCCGCTGGGCCGCCTCGCGCGGCCGGACGATGTCGACGGCGACCCGGTCGGTCCTGCCGTCGCGGTCTCCGTCGAGGCCGGTGTCGACCCAGACGGACTCGCGGACCGCGTTGTCGTACGAGTAGATCGGTCGGGACTCGCGGGCGGATGCGCTGTTCGCGCTCGCCTGCGGCACGAGTGTGGACATCAGGGCGGCTGTGGCCGCCACCACGAGGACTCTGCTCCGCGCACGTATCGGCATGGGAGCGGAAGGTACACGGGTCAACTGCCGTACGACAGAGGGCAGTACGGGGACGAAGGCGGCGCAGGGGACGGTGTGGACGACGGACGTTCATGTCGGCCGAATGGCAATCACGTGACAGGAGGGGCCATGGACATGACCGAGGCGCCAGAGGCTGAATAGCCTTCAGAGATCTTCCGTCCACACGACTTGGAGACCTTGACGTGCACCGCAGACTGATCGTCCCGAGCGCACTCGCGGCCTCGCTGATGCTGGCGATCCCGGCATCGGCGGCCGACTACGGTCCGGGCTCCCCCGGCATCGGCGACCCCTACTACCCGGCCAGCGGCAACGGCGGATACGACGTGTCGCACTACGACCTGCGCCTGAAGTACCAGCCGAGGACGGACCTGCTGGAGGGCACGGCGACGATCATCGCCACCACCACGCAGAACCTGTCCCGTTTCAACCTGGACCTCGGCCTCGAGGTCAGCGAGGTGCGGGTGAACGGCAGGAAGGCGGAGTTCACCGCCACCGGCGATCACGAGCTGGAGGTGACCCCGGCCTCGCCGCTGGCGAAGAACCGGGCCGTCTCGGTCGTCGTCCGGTACGCGGGCAAACCGTCCGAGCTGAAGATCGGCGGCTGGACCGCCTGGCACCGCACACCCGACGGCGGCGTCGCGGCGCAGGAGCCGGACTCGGCCGTGTGGTGGTTCCCGTCCAACGACCACCCGCTGGACAAGGCGACGTTCGACGTATCAGTCGCCGTGCCGGACGGGACGCAGGCCATCAGCAACGGCGTCCTGCAGTCGCAGTCGTCGCGACTGGGCTGGACGCGCTACAACTGGCGCTCCGACAAGCCGCAGGCGACGTACCTCGCCACGCTCGCCGTCGGCAAGTTCGACATCACGACGGACAAGACGGACAAGGGGCTGCCCGTCCTCAACGCGTACAGCAAGGACCTCGGCGGCAACGCGGGCGCGGCGCGGGCCAGCATCGAGCGAACGGCGGAGGTCGCGGAGTGGCTGGAGGAGGTCTTCGGACCGTATCCCTTCAACGCGCTCGGCGGTTACGTCCCCAATGTGACCAGCGGTTACGCCCTGGAGACGCAGACGCGGCCGTTCTACAGCCCGCGCCAGTTCGTGAACGGGGCCAATGTGTCGGTGGTCGTGCACGAGCTGGCGCACCAGTGGTACGGCGACAGTGTGTCGGTCGACAGGTGGAAGGACATCTGGATCAACGAGGGCTTCGCCCGCTACAGCCAGTGGCTGTGGTCGGAGAAGGAGGGCGAGGGCACGGCGCAGGAGCTGGCGGACTACGTGTACGCCACGCGGGGGGCCGACGACCCGTTCTGGACGGTCAAGCCGGGCGACCCGGGTCCGGACAAGCAGTTCGACATCGCCGTGTACGACCGGGGCGCGCTGGCCCTCCAGGCCCTGCGGAACGAGATAGGTGACGAGGACTTCTTCGCCGTCCTGAAGGGCTGGCCGGCCGAGCACGCGTACGGCAACGCCAAGGTGTCCGACTTCGTGACGTACGCCGAGCGCGTCTCGGGCAAGCCCCTTGCCGGGCTGTTCGACACCTGGCTGTACCAGCCGTCGAAGCCGGCTGCCCCCGCCGCCGGGGAGTCGCGGATAGCGCGATCGCAGGCCGCGGCGGAGCCGGACCAGCCCACGTCGTGGAAGAAGATCGCCGCGACGAACACGATCCACGACCACGGCGAGCACCACCACGAGCACGAGCACGGCCTCGGCCACTGATCGTCGGGTGCCACGGCCGCCGTCCCGGGGCGATGGGGGCGGCGGCTTGTCCGAAGGCGCAGAGAGCGCTCTCACGGACTCGGTCGACCGGCTACCCTGCTGGTGTACCCAGGTTTCACCGCGCCGCCGAGGAGCACCTTTGTCCACCATGCCCGATCCGGCCCCCGGCTCCCGCCCCACCCTGGAAGCCGTCGCGGCCCGCGCCGGGGTCTCGAGGGCGACGGTCTCGCGGGTCGTCAACGGCGGGGCCGGGGTCCGGCAGCCGCTCGTGGACAAGGTGCGCCGGGCGGTCGAGGAGCTGGGCTACATCCCGAACCACGCGGCTCGCACCCTGGTGACCCGGCGCAACGGCGCGGTGGCGGTGATCATCGCCGAGCCGGAGTTCCGGGTGTTCTCCGATCCCTTCTTCGAGCAGCAGGTGCGGGGCATCAGCCGCGAACTGACGGCGCACGACTCCCAGCTGGTGCTGTTGTGGGTGGAAGGTCCTGGCGACTACGACCGGATCGGCCGGTACCTGGGCGGCGGCCATGTCGACGGCGCGCTGGCCTTCTCGGTGCACAACGACGACGAACTGCCCTCCATCATCCGGCGGGCACAGGTGCCGGCGGTGTTCGGCGGGCGGCCCGGGTGGCCGGGCGCGGCCGGCGGCCTCGCCGTGCCGTACGTGGACGCGGACAACCGGGGCGGCGCCCGGGAAGCCGTACGGCACCTGCTGTCGCTGGGCCGTGAGCGCGTCGCGCACATCGCCGGCCCGTCCGACCAGACCTCCGCGATGGACCGGCTCGACGGATACCGGGACGTCCTGCTGGACGCCGGCTCCGGGCTGATCGCGCAGGGCGACTTCACCGAGGAGAGCGGGGCGCGGGCCATGGCGGAGCTGTTGGAGCGGCGTCCGGACCTGGACGCCGTGTTCGCCGCCAACGACCTGATGGCGTCCGGCGCGCTGCGGGTGCTGCGCGAGCGCGGGCTGCGGGTGCCGGGGGACGTGGCGCTGGTCGGCTTCGACGACATGACGTCCATCGCGGAGGCCACCGACCCGCCGCTGACGACGGTCCGCCAGGACATCGAGGGCATGGGCCGACTGATGGTCCGGCTGCTGATGCGTGTACTGAACGCGCAGGATGCCGAGTCCGGAGCGGGCAGCGCTCCGGACTCGGTGATCACTCCTACGGAACTGGTGCGACGGGCGTCGGCCTAGCCGTACGGGATGACCAGCACGGACCGGTCCGTGCCCGTCTGGAGCCGTGCCGTGCCGTTGCCGATGGCGTGCCAGACCTCCAGGCGTACGGTGCCGCCCCTCAGGTCGCCCAGCGTGCCCGTCGCCGACTTCAGCCCGCGTGCCTGGCTGTACTCCTCCCAACCGGTCACCGGGTCGGTCGCGAAGTAGTGGTACGTCTCCGTCCGCTCGAACGTCCCGTCGCCGGTCAGGTCGTAGGCGACCCGGGCCTGCTGGCCGAGGCCGACCGTGGTGCCCGCGTCGACCTGGAGCCGGAAGGCGGTGGCCGCGCCCGCCTTGAGCGTGCCGTTGACGCCCTTCGCCTCGTACACCAGCGGCTGGTGCGGGGTGCCGTCGTGGTTGGCGCCGCCCGCCGAGGCGATGGTGTCGCTGCCCGCCGCCGCGCCCGTGGCGGTGGTGAGGGCGCCTCCGGTGCGGAGCTGGAAGGTGTCGCCGGTCCCGGGGACGGGATCCGGATCCGTGCCGCCGCTGCCCGTCCCGGTGGCCGTCGACCGGGCCGGGACGGTGAGCTTCGCGCCGTCGGAGAAGGTCACCGTGCGGGCGGTGGAACCGTGGTTGTGGGCCGCGTACGTCCGTACCGTGCCCTTGCTGAAGACGGCCGACGTCGGGATGTCACCGGTCACGGTGGCGTCGGGCGCGCCGAGCGCGTCCATCGTGGTGATCCAATGATACGTGTGCGCCTTCGACTCCCCCGCTTCGGGCGTGTACGAGGCGTGGCCCGCGTTCCACTTGGACAGGGCGGCGGCGGGGTCGGCGAGCGACTGGAACTCCCAGAGGATGTCGCGCCATTCGACGGCCGGGCCGCCGTTCTCGCGCTCCATCTCGGCGATGTTGCGGCGGATGGCCGCCTTCTCACCGCCCAGGTGCAGCGAACCGCCGGTCACCGGCAGGACGTTGATGCCGTGGATCTCCTCCGGGTTGGCGGTCCACCAGGTGGCATAGGCGGCGCCGCTCCCCCACACCATGCCGGCGGTGTCGTGCCCGAAGGAGGACGGGAAGACCTGCTGGTCGGCGTCGAACCAGTACTGGGCGATCGCCTCGGACTCGGTGGTCAGCAGGTACACCCCGAGGTCCCGCAGTGCGGTGTCACCGGTGGCCGAGCCCCACAGGATCAGGCCCGCGCTCAGGTTGGTGGACTCGGACGACGACTCCTGGTTGTTGCCGGCGGCGAAGCCCTGGTGGCCTGAGGCCCAGCTGTGACCGGCGTAGACGTCGAAGCCCCGGAGGAACGGGAAGGCGGTGTCGGTGCGGCTGGGGTTGGCGGCGTCGCGAACGAGCGTCTTCACCATGCCGCCCCAGGCCGGGTCGGCGGCCCAGGCGGGGTCGTACTGGGCGACGACGGCGGCCGCGTAGACGTAGTACGAGTAGTGGAAGTGGTGGTCGTTGAGCTCGGTGTCGCTGCCGTAGGAGGCGGGGTACCCGGTGAGGGTCTTCCAGCTCCTGTCGTACGAGAACTCGTTGGCACCGCCCGCCGTGAACCAGTCCTGGAGACGGCCCTTGAGCAGGCCGATCAGCTTGTCGCGGGTGGCGGTCTCGCCGATCTGGTCGGCCAGGGGTACGAGCTGGGCGAGGCGGCCGAGGGCCTTGCCGGTCCAGTAGGTGTCGGTGGCACCGGAGAACGGGTCGGCGGCGTTCGCCGCCTCGTTCAGGTATCCGCGCAGCCGGGCCGTGTCGACGCCGGACGACTTCGGCAGCCCGGGCAGGACGGCGGCGGCCCGCTGACTCGTGGTGAAGGTGGTGGACGCCCGGACCTTCATGGTGCCGCGCGGTGAGACGTACGTGTACGGGGTCAGCGCGTCCGTGGTGTGGAGCCACTGGTGCCGGTAGAGGGCCTGGAGGGTGCCGGTCTCGGTGCCCTCCTGGGGCTGGGTGGTGAGGGTGTAGGTGGCCTTGACCGTGCCTCCGGTGTAGTTCCAGGCGACGCTGGAGCCGGTGACGAAGCTGTACGCGTACGTCCGGTAGGTGGCCAGCGCGTCCGGGGAGGGCAGGACGGCCACCGAGAAGTAGTCCCTGCCGCCGAGCCCGGCCGTCAGCGTGGAGCCGGAGACGGTCCAGTCGGCGCCGGTGGGGGCGAAGAGCGCGTAGTGGTGGCCGGCGACGGTGATCCCGAGGACGTTGCCCTGGTCGGCGAAGACGGTGGGCGCGGTGGCGGTGGTGATCCGCGCGTCGCCGCCGGTGCCCTTGGCGTACACGAACGGTGAGCCGTGGCCGATGGTCGTGCGGAGGGTCCGGGCGCCGTCGGACCAGTAGGGGGTGACGGTCCAGTCGGACCAGGCGTCGGCCTTGGTGTCCGGCGAGTTCAGGCCGGTGAGCCCGAGGGTGAGATCGCGCTTGTGGGCGTACTCGTACTGTCTGCCGTCGCCGACGATCGCCGGGGTGGTCGGGTAGCCGATGTCGAGGCCGGCGGCGGTGGCCTGGTAGGTGAGCGGGTGGCCGTACATGGGGGTGGACCAGGGGTTGTCGCCGTACCGCTGGAAGGCGAGGGAGGACCACCAGTCATTGGTGGGCACCGGCTTTCCCTGGGCCGCTGGGGTGAGCTTGGGGGTGACGGGGGTGCCGGTGTTGGTGGTGGGGCCGGAGGTTCCGGGGGGACGGGTGTCGGAGTAGCTGCCCGCTCCGACGGGGACGGTGGCCGCCGTGGCGGGGGTGGCGGTGGTCGCGGTGACACCGAGGGCGGCCAGGGCAGTGGCCAGGAGCAGCGCGGCGGGGCGGGCGGCTCGTGGGACTGCTCGGGTGCGGGCGGGCGGTCGGATGCGGGGGGATGGTCGGGTGCGGGCGAACGGTCGGATGCGGGGGAATGGTCGGGTGCGGGGGGATGACATGTCGGCACCTCGGGTGGATGGCGGGAGAGCGTTACGAGAGCGCTCTCAGGTGCCCTGGAACGTAAAACTCCTGAAACAGAGCTGTCAATACAGGGAACAGCTAGGGAAGTTGGCGTCGCGGGGAACCCGTTATGCGTTCGAGTCTTGACGGGGAGAGGGTGCCGGGGGCACGCTCCTGAGCATCTTCTTGAGAGCGCTCTCAACCCCTTGGGCCCGCTCCGAACCACCGCCCCGCCGAAGCCAAGGAGGCTTCCCATGCCCATCGCCCGAGCCGCCACCGCCAGGAGGGCCGCCGTCCGACTCGGTGCGCTCGCACTCACCGGGGTCCTGCTCGCCGCCTGCGGATCCGGCGCCTCGGGCGAGGCGTCCGACGGCACGGTCACGCTCACCGTGGACCTCTTCGGCTCCTTCGGCTACAAGGAAGCCGGGCTCTACGCCGAATACGAGAAGCTGCACCCCGGCATCAAGATCAAGCAGACGGACACGGAGGACGAGCAGGACTACTGGAAGTCCCTCCAGACCCGGCTCGCCGGCGGTGGCGGCCTCGCCGACGTCCAGGCGATCGAGGTGGGCCGCATCGCCTCGGTCACGCAGCAGCAGGCGGACAAGTTCGAAGACCTGACGAAGTACGGCGCGGACAAGCTCAAGGGCGAGTTCGCCGAGGCCAAGTGGTCGGCGGCGACGACCAAGGACGGCCGGGTACTGGGACTCGGCACCGACGTCGGGCCCGAGGCGATGTGCTACCGCACGGACCTCTTCAAGCAGGCCGGCCTGCCGACCGACCGCACCGAACTGGCGAAGAAGTGGGCCACCTGGGACGGCTACCTGGAGCTCGGCAAGCAGTACAAGGCCAAGGCCCCTGCCAAGAGCGCCTGGCTGGACAGCGTGGGCAGCCTGTTCACGATCATGATCGGCCAGGAGGAGGAGCGGTACTACGACGCCTCCGGAAAGCTGATCTACGAGTCGAACCCGGCCGTCAAGACCGCCTGGGACACCGCCACGCGGGCTGCGGAGGACGGCCTGAGCGCCAAGCTGGACCAGTGGTCCCCGCAGTGGAACCAGGCCTTCGCCGCGGGGTCGTTCGCCACGATCCCCTGCCCCGCATGGATGCTCGGGTACATCAAGGGCCAGGCCGGTGAGGCCGGCAAGGGCAAGTGGGACATCGCCAAGCTGCCCGGCGGCGCCGGGAACTGGGGCGGGTCATATCTGAGCGTCCCCCGGGCGGCCAAGCACAAGAAGGAGGCGTACGAGCTGATCCAGTGGCTCACGGCGCCCGAGCAGCAGGCCCGGCTCTTCGAGAAGCAGGGCAACTTCCCCTCCTCCACGGGCGCCATCGCCAAGGTCGCCGGCGCCAAGGACCCGTACTTCTCCGGCGCCCCGATCGGCAAGATCTTCGGCGACGCCGCCAAGGCGGCCCCCGTACAGGTGCTGGGCATCCACGACAAGAACGTCGCCGACCAGATCACGAACGCGCTGAGCGAGGTCGAGCGGAAGGGGACGTCACCGGACAAGGCGTGGTCGAACGCGAAGAAGGGCGTCGAGAACGTCACGGGATGACCTCGTCCCTCTCGTACGTCGCGGGACGAACCTGGTCGTCCCCCTCGTACGTCACGGATGACCACCTCGTCCCCCTCGTACCGTCCATGCCCGAACCGAACACCATGAAGGGCCGCACCGTGACCCTCACCGCTCCGGCAGGAACGGCACCCGCCCGGCGGCGGCGTGCGTCGGCCGCGCGCCGCGCATGGCGGACCGTCTCGCCGTACGCGTACCTCGCCCCGTTCTTCACGCTCTTCGCCGCCTTCGGCCTCTTCCCGCTGCTCTACACGGCGTTCGTGTCGCTCTACCGCGTCGAGCTGCAGACCCCCGGTGAGATGGAGTGGCGCGGGCTCGGCAACTACGCCGCCCTCTTCACCGACGAGTTCTTCTGGATCTCGCTGCGCAACACCTTCACCATCGGGGTCGTCTCCACGGTCCCGCAGCTGGTGATGGCCCTCGGCCTGGCCCATCTGCTCAACTACAAGCTGCGCGGGCGGACGTTCTTCCGCACGGCGATGCTGCTCCCCTACGCCACCTCCGTCGCGGCCGCGACGCTGGTCTTCGCGCAGCTCTTCGGCCGCGACTTCGGACTCGTCAACTACGCGCTGGGGCTGGTCGGCATCGACCCGGTCGACTGGCAGACGAACACGGTCGCTTCCCAGATCGCCGTGTCGACCATCGTCATCTGGCGCTGGACCGGCTACAACGCGCTGATCTACCTCGCGGGCATGCAGTCCATCCCGAGCGAGCTGTACGAGGCGGCGGAGATGGACGGGGCGTCGCGCTGGCGGCAGTTCTTCCACGTCACACTGCCGGGCCTGCGTCCGACGATCGTCTTCACGGCCGTCGTGTCGACGATCGGCGCCACCCAGCTCTTCGGTGAGCCGCTGCTGTTCGAGGGGTCGGTCTCGGGCGGCATCTCGCACCAGTACCAGACGCTCGGGCTCTACATGTACGAGCAGGGCTGGGGCTTCTTCCACCTGGGCCGGGCCGCCGCCATCGCCTGGGTGATGTTCCTGCTGATCCTGGTGCTGGTCGGGGTCAACGCCCTGATCGTGCGCCGCCGTTCCCTCAAGGAGGCCGGCCGATGACCGCGCGCCGCGCCGGACGCACCCTGCACGGCGGCCGGGTCGCGTACGTGATCCTCGGCGTCGCCGTCCTGGTGTCGGCCTTCCCGTTCTACTGGACGATCGTCGCCGCCAGCCGCTCCAACGCCGACCTGGCCAAGGTGCCCCCGTCCCTCCTCCCCGGCCCGAACCTGATGCGGAACTTCGAGGCGGTGATGGAGGAGGCGGACATCGGCAAGGCCCTCCTCAACTCCCTGATCGTCTCCGGCTCCATCACGGTCGGCACGGTGCTGTGCTGCACCCTCGCCGGGTTCGCCTTCGCCAAGCTGCGCTTCCGTGGCCGGGGCGCGCTGCTCGCGGTCACCGTGGGCACGATGATGATCCCGCCACAGCTGGGCGTGATCCCCCTGTTCATGCTGATTGCGGAGCTGGAGTGGGTGAACCAGCTCCAGTCGGTGATCCTGCCCGGTCTGGTGTCGGCCTTCGGGGTCTTCTTCATGCGGCAGTTCCTGGTGCAGGCGCTGCCGGACGAACTGATCGAGGCGGCGCGGGTGGACGGTGCCTCCTCCGCCCGGATCTTCTGGTCGATCGTGGTGCCGATCGCCCGGCCCGGTATGGCGGTGCTGGGTCTGCTGACCTTCATGGCGGCCTGGAACGACTTCTTCTGGCCGATCGTCGCCCTGTCCTCGCAGAACCCGACCGTGCAGGTCGCGCTGCGCCAGCTGGGCGGCGGCTACGTCCACGACCAGTCCGTGATCATGGCGGGCACGCTGCTGGGCACGCTCCCCGTCCTCCTGGTCTTCGGGCTGCTGGGCCGCCAGATCGTCGGCGGCATCATGCAGGGCGCCGTCAAGGGCTGACGCCCCGCCCCCCTTTTCCTCCATCCTTCGTTGGGAGTCTCATGACCGAGCTCACCTTCCCGGCCGGTTTCCGCTGGGGCACGGCCACGGCCGCGTACCAGATCGAGGGCGCCGCCGACGAGGACGGCCGGACGCCGTCCATCTGGGACACCTTCAGCCGTACGCCGGGCAAGGTCCGCAACGGCGACACCGGTGACATCGCGGCCGACCACTACCACCGGACGGCCGAGGACGTCGCCCTGATGAAGGACCTGGGCGTGACGGACTACCGGTTCTCCGTCGCGTGGCCGCGGGTGCAGCCGACCGGCCGGGGGCCGGCGGTGCAGAAGGGCCTGGACTTCTACCGGCGGCTCACGGACGAGCTGCTGAGCGCGGACATCCGGCCGGTCGTCACCCTGTACCACTGGGACCTGCCGCAGGAGCTGGAAGACGCGGGCGGCTGGCCGCACCGGGAGACGGCGGAACGGTTCGCCGAGTACGCCGGGCTCGTGGCCGGCGCCCTGGGCGACCGCGTCACGACGTGGACGACGCTGAACGAGCCGTGGTGCGCGGCGTTCCTGGGGTACGCCTCGGGGGTGCACGCCCCGGGCCGTACCGACGCTGCCGCGTCCCTGCGTGCCGCGCACCACCTGAACCTGGCGCACGGGCGGGCGGTCCAGGTTCTGCGCGCCGCCCTCCCGCCGTCGGCGGAGGTGTCGCTGACGCTGAACCTCCATGCGGTGCGCGCCCTTTCGGATGCCGGTGAGGACCGTGAGGCCGCTCGGCGGGTCGACGCGCTGGGCAACCGGATCTTCTTGGACCCGGTCTTCCACGGGCGCCTCCCGGCGGACCTGGTGGAGGACACGGCGGCGCTCACGGACTGGTCGTTCGTGCGGGACGGGGACCTGGAGGTGATCGCCACGCCGATCGACTCGCTGGGCATCAACTACTACTCCCCCACGGTCGTCGCGGCGGGTAGGTCCGAGGCGCCGTCCCCGTGGCCGGGCGCCGAGCCGCATGTCCGTTTCGTACCGGCGCCGGGTCCGCGTACCGCGATGGACTGGCCGGTGGACCCGGACGGGCTGTACGAGCTGCTGACCCGGCTGCGGGACGAGCTGCCCGAGGTACCGCTGATGGTCACGGAGAACGGCGCCGCCTACGACGACTACGCCGACCCGTCGGGCGAGGTCCACGACCCGGAGCGGGTCGCCTACCTGGACGGGCACCTGGCTGCGGTGCACCGGGCGCTCACGGACGGGGTGGACGTACGGGGCTACTTCCTGTGGTCGCTGCTGGACAACTTCGAGTGGGCGTACGGCTACGGCAAACGGTTCGGCATCGTGCACGTGGACTTCGCGTCGCAGCGCCGTACGCCGAAGGACAGCGCGCGCTGGTACGCGGACGTCATCGCGCGGGGCGGGGTGCGCGGGCCTCGCGGCTGAGCCGGTGCTTCCGGTGTTGCTTGCGCGCCTCCCTCGCGAGCGGGAGGTAGCGCAGCCGCTCGGGGAGCACGGGGACGACGGCCCGTACGACCCGGCCGAAGCGGCGCAGCCTCCGCTCCTGCTCGTCCGTCCATTCCAGGCCGATCGCCTCCCGCGCGTCCGGCGGCATCAGGCCGATGGTGAGGAAACGGCGGAAGCGGGTGAACGGCGGGAGGAGCAGCGGCCACAGGAACCGCAGGAGGAGCCGCAGCGACAGCGGCCCGTGGTCGGGCGGGGGTACCGGGCTGTCGGTGGCGACGAGTTCGCGTACGACGACGGTGGCCTCGATCTCGTCGGCGAGGATCTTGCGGTAGTAGGGCCAGAATTCCTCGATCGTCTGGGGCATGTCCCGGTCGTGCAGGCCGAGGATGCGGCCGACCTGCAGCCACTCCGCGTACAGCCGGCGTTCCTGTTCCTCGGTCATCGGCCGGACGAGGTAGCGATAGGCGTGGTGGAAGACGGGGAATCCGGTGGCGTGGACCCAGGCGTAGTTCGCGGGGGTGAGGGCGTGGTAGCGGCGGCCCCGGGTGTCGGTGCCCTGGATGGTCGCGTGCAGCTTGCGGAGCCGGCGCCCTTCCTCGGCGGCTTCCTCGCCTCCGTACACCCAGAGCTGTAGCGAGCGCAGGGAGCGCTCGCCGCGGCCCCAGGGGTCGGTACGGAAGACGGAGTGCTCGTCCACACCGGCGCCGACGGCGGGATGGGCGACCTGGAGGGTGAGAGCGGCGGGCAGCATCAGAAGGCCGCGGATGTCGCCCGCGAGGCTCCAGAGGACTCCGCCGGGCGGGGGCGGTGCGGGATCGTGCGTGGCGGAGGACGTGCTCATGGTCCCAGTATCCGCCGCGGACAAGTTGGTGTGGTGGACCGGGGCACGCAAGGTTCCCTGCACGCAATGGCTACCGGAAAGTAACCGGGGCTGATTTGATGTGCCGCGCGATGTCCAACCCCCCACCTCTTTCTGGAGTTTCCGTGCCGCGATCCCCGAAGCGCGCCGCGCTGTCCGCTGCCCTCTCCACCGTGCTGGCCGCCGCCGCGATGGCGGTGACCGCCCCGTCCGCCTCGGCCTCCTCCACCGAGGCCGGGACGCCCGCGCTCAAGGTGCTTTCGTACAACGCGTTCCTCTTCAGCAAGACGCTCTACCCGAACTGGGGGCAGGACCACCGGGCGAAGGAGATACCGGCAGCGCCGTTCTTCCGCGGCCAGGACGTGGTGGTGCTCCAGGAGGCGTTCGACAACTCCGCCTCCGACACGCTCATGCGCAACGCCGCCGCCCAGTACCCCTACCAGACGCCGGTGATGGGCCGGGGCACGACCGGGTGGGACGCCACGAGCGGCGCGTACTCGGCCACGACGCCGGAGGACGGTGGTGTCACGGTGCTCAGCAAGTGGCCGATCATCCGCAAGGAGCAGTACGTCTACAAGGACGCGTGCGGCGCCGACTGGTACTCCAACAAGGGCTTCGTCTACGCCGTGCTGAACGTCAACGGCACCCGCGTCCACGTGGTCGGCACACACGCCCAGTCGACCGACCCGGGCTGCGACAGCGGCGAGGCGGCTTTGATGCGCAGCCGGCAGTTCAAGGCGATGGACGCCTTCCTGGACGCCAAGAACATCCCGGCGTCCGAGCAGGTGCTGGTGGCGGGCGACTTCAACGTGGACTCGCACAGCGGCGAGTACGCAACGATGCTGGCCGACGCGGGGCTCGCGGGGCCGGACGCGCGCACCGGCCACCCGTACTCCTTCGACACCGAGGTGAACTCGATCGCCTCCGAACGCTACCCCGACGACCCGCGCGAGGACCTCGACCATGTCCTCCACCGCGCCGGTCACGCCAGGCCGGCCGGCTGGACCAACGAGGTGATCAGGGAGCAGAGCGCGCCCTGGACGGTTTCCAGCTGGGGCAAGCAGTACACGTACACCAATCTGTCGGACCACTACCCGGTCATCGCGTCCGCCAGGTAATCGCAAGGCTTTCGCAGCTGGTCAGGGGCCGCTTTTCGGCAGTGGCCGCAAGGCGGTCGGGCTGTCATGGTGGTGTCCATGACGGGTCGTGGACACCACCATCACCATCATCACGGTGAGCGGCTCGACGCCGCTCTGGAGGGCTCGGCGGCGGGGCTGCGGACGCTGTGGTTCTCGTTCGCGGTGCTCGCCGCGACGACCGTCGTGCAGGCGGTCATCGCCGCGTTGTCGGGCTCGGTCGCTCTGCTCGGCGACACGGTGCACAACGCCACGGACGCTCTGACGGCGCTGCCGCTGGCGCTCGCCTTCGTGCTGGGCCGACGGGCCGCCACGCGCCGCTACACCTACGGCTTCGGCCGGGCCGAGGACCTGGCGGGGGTGTTCGTGGTGCTGGTGATCGCCGCGTCGGCCGCCTTCGCCGGCTACGAGGCGGTGCGGCGGCTGCTGGACCCGCAGGAGGTGAGCCATCTGCCGGCCGTCGCGGCGGCGGGCCTGGTGGGCTTCGTCGGCAACGAGTGGGTGGCCAGGGCCCGTATCCGCACGGGCCGGGCGATCGGCTCCGCCGCGCTGGTCGCCGACGGACTGCACGCCCGCACGGACGGGTTCACCTCGCTGGCCGTGCTGCTGGGCGCGGGCGGCGCGGCTCTGGGGTGGTGGTGGGCGGACCCGCTGGTCGGCCTGGTCATCACGGGCGCGATCCTGCTGGTGCTGCGGGGCGCGGCGCGCGAGGTCTGGCACCGGCTGATGGACGCCGTCGACCCGGATCTGGTGGACCGGGCGGAGCATGTGCTGGCACATGTCGAGGGCGTCCGGGCGGTGGGCGCCGTGCGGATGCGGTGGCTGGGTCACACACTGCGGGCGGAGGCGTCCGTGGTGGTGGATCCGTCGCTGACGGTCGTGCAGGCGCACGCGGTGGCGGTCGCGGCGGAGCACGCCCTGCTGCACGCGGTGCCCCGGCTGGCGGGGGTCACCGTCCACGTCGATCACGCCCCCCAGCGGGGCACGGACCCGCACGGGGCGCTGGCGCACCACTTGCCGTCGCCGGCAGGTCAGGGCTCGTAGACGTACGGGGTGGTCGTGGACAGCCGGGTGAACCCGAGGCGCCGGAGGACGGGGCGGCTCCGGTCGGAGGCGTCGGCCTGGAGGTAGCGGTAGCCGCGCTCGGCCGCGAGGCGGGCGCGGTGCGCGACCAGCGCGCGGTAGACGCCCCGGCCGCGCCACTCCGGTACCGTGCCGCCGCCCCACAGTCCGGCGAACGCGGCGCCGGGCGGCAGTTCCAGGCGCGCGGAACTCACCGGCCGGTCGTCGGCCAGGGCGACGACGGCGGTCACGGTGTCCGGCTGGGCGGCCAGCTGGTCGAGCAGTCGGCGCCGCAGCTGCGTGCCGTCCGTGTCGAACGCCCGCTGGTGGACTTCCCCCCGTGCGTAAGCGATCCCGTCCATGCGAACCACCGTGCGGGCCACCGCTGACCATCACCCATGGCTTTCACAGCAATGGTGAGACAGCAATACTGTTGTACGGAACCCACCATCCGGAAGTGAGGACCCGCATGGCGACCGAGGCGACCGAGACCGAGGAGCAGCAGCCGACGCTGACCGTCGACGAGCTGGCCGCCCGGGCGGGCGTCACCGTGCGCACCGTCCGGTTCTACAGCACCCGGGGCCTGCTGCCCCCGCCGGTCATCGGCCCGCGCCGGGTGGGGCACTACGGTCCGGAGCACCTGTCCCGGCTCGCGCTCATCGAGGAGCTCCAGCACCAGGGCATGACGCTCGCCGCGATCGAACGGTACCTGGAGCAGCTCCCGCCCGATCTGAGCGCCCACGATCTGGCCATCCATCGCGCCCTGGTGGCGACCTGGGCACCGGACGCGCCGGAGGAGATGTCGCGGGCGGAGCTGGAGCGGCGCGCGGGCCGGACGCTCGGCGACGAGGACCTGGACCGGCTCGCCGCGATGGACGTGCTGGCCCGTACGGAGGCGGACGACACCTTCCGGGTGGACCCGGGCCTGCTGCGGCTGGGGGTGCGGCTGCTGGACGTACCCATCGCGCACGAGACGATCCTGGCGTCGCGCACGGTCCTGGTGGAACACACCCGGTCGGCCGCCCAGGAGCTGACGCGGCTGTTCCGGGACGAGGTGTGGGGTCCGTACCGGGAGCGCGAGTCGGACCCGGAGCACCTGGCGGCGATGAAGTCGCTGTCCGCCCATATGCAGCCGCTGGTGGTCCAGGCGCTGGTGACGGCGTTCCAGCGGTCGCTGAAGGAGGAGCTGCGCGCCGCGTTCCGCGCGGAGTGACGGCGCTTCCTTCCGGGCGCGGTGCGCCGGAGGGTGGCACGATGCGGACCATGGCCATGCTGTTCGAGCACCAGGGGCACACGCCCACCGTCGATCCCACCGCCTATGTGGCGCCCAACGCCACGCTCTGCGGTGACGTGCGGGTCGGGCCCGGCTGCCGGGTCCTCTTCGGGGCGGTCCTGACCGCCGAGGGCGGCCCGGTCGAGCTGGGTGAGGGCTGCATCGTGATGGAGAACGCGGTGCTGCGCGGTACGCGCCAGGACCCGCTGCGGCTGGGCCGGCACGTGCTCGTGGGCCCGGGCGCGTACCTCGTCGGCTGCGAGGCGGCCGACGACGTCTTCCTGGCCACCGGCACCCGGGTGTTCAACGGCGCGCGGGTCGGGGCCCGTTGTGAGGTCCGGATCAATGCCGTCGTCCATCTGCGCACTGTGCTGGCCGAGGACACGACCGTGCCGATCGGCTGGGTCGCCGTGGGTGATCCGGGGCAGCTGTTCCCGCCGGACGATCACGGGGAGATCTGGGCGGTGCAGCGGGAACTCGACTTCCCGGGGTACGTGTTCGGCCTCGCCCGCCCGGCGGAAGGCAGCTCACTGATGCCGGAGGTCTCACGCCGCTACGGGCGCGCGCTGGGCCGCCACGTGGACGACCGCCGCGTCGACGACGGCCGCCCCGGCGACGTATAGAGCGCGCTCAGTCGCTGAACGTCTCGTCCCGATCGGCCTTCTCCACCAGCAGCGCGGGCGGCTGGAACCGCTCCCCGTACCGCTCGGCGAGCTCACGCGCGCGTGCGACGAAGCCGGGCAGTCCGCCCTCGTAGCCGTTGATGTACTGGAGCACACCGCCCGTCCACGCCGGGAAGCCGATACCCATGATGGAACCGATGTTGGCGTCGGCGACCGACGTCAGGACGCCTTCCTCCAGGCAGCGGACGGTGTCCAGCGCCTCGGAGAAGAGCATCCGCTCCTGCATGTCCTCGAAGGGGACGGTCGCGTCCCCCTGGCCGAAGTGCTCGCGCAGGCCGGGCCACAACCCCTGCCGCCTGCCCTCCTCGTCGTAGTCGTAGAAGCCCGCCCCGCCGCTGCGGCCGGTACGGCCGAACTCGTCGACCATCCGGTCGATCACCGCGTCCGCCGGGTGCTCCGGCCAGGTGCCGCCCGCCTCCTCGATGGCGCGCCGCGTCTCGTTGCGGATCTTGCGCGGGAGGGTGAGGGTCAGCTCATCCATCAGGGACAGCACCTTCGCCGGGTACCCGGCCTGGGCCGCCGCCTGCTCGACGGACGCGGGCTCCACCCCCTCGCCGACCATCGCCACGCCCTCGTTGATGAACTGGCCGATGACGCGCGAGGTGAAGAAGCCGCGGGAGTCGTTGACGACGATCGGCGTCTTGTTGATCTGCCGTACGAGGTCGAAGGCGCGCGCGAGGGCTTCGTCCCCGGTCCGCTCGCCCTTGATGATCTCGACGAGCGGCATCTTGTCGACCGGCGAGAAGAAGTGCAGGCCGATGAAGTCGGCCGGGCGCTCCACGCCCTCAGCAAGGAGGGTGATCGGCAGGGTGGAGGTGTTGGAGCACAGCAGCGCGTCGGGCTCGACGATCTCCTGGATCTCCTGGAACACCTTGTGCTTGAGCGCCGTGTCCTCGAACACCGCCTCGATGACGGCGTCGCAGCCCGCCAGGTCGGCCGGGTCGGCGGTGGGTGTGATGCGGGCCAGCAGCTCGTCGCGCTTGGCCTCGGTCGTCCGGCCGCGTGACAGCGCCTTGTCGAGGAGCTTGACGGAGTACGCCTTGCCCTTCTGTGCCGCCTCGGCCGACACGTCCTTCAGGACGACGTCGATGCCCGCCTTCGCACAGGAGTAGGCGATGCCCGCGCCCATCATCCCGGCGCCGAGGACCGCGACCCTGCGCACCGTGCGCGGTTCGACGCCCTGGGGGCGGCTGGCGCCGGAGTTGACCGCCTGGAGGTCGAAGAAGAACGCCTGGATCATGTTCTTGGCGGTCTGCCCGGTGACCAGCTCGGTGAAGTACCGCGACTCGATGGTCAGCGCGGTCTCGAAGTCGACCTGGGAGCCCTCGACGGCGGCCGCGAGGATGTTGCGGGGCGCCGGGTAGGGCGCGCCATTGATCTGCTTCTTCAGATTGGCAGGGAAGGCGGGCAGGTTGGCGGCGAACTTGGGGTGCGCCGGGGTGCCTCCGGGGATCTTGTAACCGGGGGCGTCCCAGGGCTGCTGCGACTCGGGGTGGGCGTCGATGAACGCCCGTGCCTTGGCGATCATCTCCTCACGGGTGGCGGCCACTTCATGGATCAGGCCGTTCTCCAGGGCCCGCTGCGGCGCGTACTGGGTGCCCTGGAGGAGCACCTTGAGCAGGGCGTCGGCGATGCCCATGAGGCGTACGGTGCGGGCGACGCCACCGCCTCCGGGCAGGAGACCCAGGGTGACCTCGGGCAGCCCGATCTTGGAGCCGGGCGTGTCGAGGGCGATCCGGTGGTGGGAGGCGAGGGCGATCTCGTAACCGCCGCCCAGGGCCGCGCCGTTGATGGCGGCGACGACCGGCTTGCCGAGGGTCTCGATGCGGCGCAGGGCGCGCTTCATCTCCATGGCGGCGTCGAAGATCTGCCGGGCGTCGGCGGGCCCGGCCTTCATCATGTCCTTGAGGTCGCCGCCGGCGAAGAAGGTCTTCTTGGCGGAGGTGTAGATGATGCCCCGGATGGAGTCCTTCTCGGCCTCGGCGCGGTCGGCGACGGCCGCGATCGAGGTCCTGAACGCCTGGTTCATGGTGTTGGCGGACTGGTCGGGGTCGTCGAGCACAAGGGTGACGATCCCGGTCTCGTCCTGTTCCCAGCGGATGGTGGTGGACTGGCTCATGGTGGTGGCTGCTCCGTAAGGCCGTACGGGAAAGGACGGGGGTCAGACGCGCTCGACGACGGTGGCGATGCCCATGCCTCCGCCGACGCAGAGCGTGGCGAGGCCGTAGCGCTTGTCCTGGCGCTCCAGTTCGTCGACGAGGGTGCCCAGGATCATGGCACCGGTCGCCCCGAGCGGGTGACCCATGGCGATGGCGCCGCCGTTGACGTTGACCTTGTCCAGGGACAGGCCCATGTCCTTGACGAAGCGCAGCACGACCGCCGCGAACGCCTCGTTGATCTCGACCAGGTCGATGTCGTCGATGGTCAGTCCGGCCTTGGCAAGGGCCTTCTTGGAGGCCGGTGCCGGGCCGGTGAGCATGATGGTCGGCTCGGAGCCGGAGACGGCCACGGAGACGATCCTGGCGCGGGGGGTCAGCCCGTACCGTTCGCCGACCTCCTTGTTGCCGATGGCGACGAGCGCGGCGCCGTCGACGATGCCGGAGGAGTTCCCGGCGTGGTGGACGTGGTCGATCTTCTCCACCCAGTGGTACTTCTGCAGCGCCACGGCGTCAAAGCCTCCCATGTCGCCGATGGCCGCGAAGGAGGGCTTGAGGCCGGCGAGCGAGTCGGCCGTCGTGCCGGGCCGCATGTGCTCGTCGTGGTCGAGGACGACCAGGCCCGCGCGGTCCTTCACCGGGACGACGGACCGTTCGAAACGGCCGTCCTTCCAAGCGGTGGCGGCCCGCTCCTGGGAGAGCGCGGCGTACTCGTCGACGTCGCGCCGCGAGTAGCCCTCGATGGTGGCGATCAGGTCGGCGCCGATGCCCTGCGGGACGAAGTTGGTGTCCCAGTTGGTCATCGGGTCGGCGAACCAGGCGCCGCCGTCGGAGGCCATCGGCACGCGGGACATCGACTCGACGCCGCCCGCGAGGACCAGGTCCTCCCAGCCGGAGCGGACCTTCATCGCCGCCATGTTGACGGCTTCGAGGCCGGAGGCACAGAAGCGGTTCTCCTGTACGCCGGCGACGGTGTCGGGCAGCCCGGCGGCGATGGCGGCGATGCGCGCGATGTCGGAGCCCTGGTCCCCGACGGGGCCGACGACACCCAGGACGATGTCGTCGATGGCGGCGGGGTCGAGGCCGGGGAAGCGGCCGCGGAGTTCGTGGATGAGGCCGACCACCAGGTCGATCGGCTTGGTGCCGTGCAGGGCGCCATTGGCCTTTCCGCGCCCGCGCGGGGTGCGGATCGCGTCGTAGACGTACGCTTCGGTGCTCACTGGTCAAGCCTTTCAGGGAGGGGTCAGCCGAGCAGGGAACGGCCGATGATTTCCTTCATGATTTCGGTCGTACCGCCGTAAATGGTCTGGATCCGGCCATCGGTGAAGGCCCGGGCGACCGGATATTCGGCCATGTAGCCGTAGCCGCCGTGGAGCTGCAGGCAGCGGTCGGCGACGCGTTTCTGCAGTTCGGTGGCCCACCACTTGGCCATGGAGGCATGAACCGCGTCGAGGTCCCCGGTCGAGTGGTCGACGATGCAGCGGTCGACGAACTCGCGCGTGACGGCGCACTCGGTGGCCATCTCGGCGATCTCGAAGCGGATGTGCTGCAGCCTGGCGAGCGGCCGCCCGAACGCCTCGCGCTCCTTGACGTACGCCGTGGTGATCTCCAGCAGGTGCTCGGCGGCGGCGATGCCGGCGACCGCGATGTTCAGCCGCTCCTGCGCCAGGTTGGTCATCAGGTGGATGAACGCGCCGTTCAGCTCGCCGAGCAGGTTGTCCTTGGGGACGCGTACGTCGCGGAAGAAGAGCTCCGCGGTGTCCTGCGACTTCTGGCCGATCTTGTCGAGGTTGCGGCCCCGTTCGAAGCCGTCCATGCCGCGCTCGACGACCAGGAGGGACAGGCCGTGCGCGCCGCCCTCCGGGGTGGTCCTGGCGACCACGATCACCAGGTCGGCGAGGATGCCGTTGGAGATGAAGGTCTTGGAGCCGTTGAGGAGCCAGTGGTCGCCCTTGTCCTCCGCGGTGGTGCGGATGCCCTGGAGGTCGGAGCCGGCACCGGGCTCGGTCATGGCGATGGCGGTGATGATCTCGCCGGTGCAGAAGCCGGGCAGCCAGCGCCGCTTCTGCTCGTCGGTGGAGAGCGAGGTGAGGTAGGGGCCGATGATGTCGTTGTGGAGGCCGATCGCGAGCCCGGGGGCGCCGGCGCGGGTGAACTCCTCGGCGAGGACGGCGCTGTAGCGGAAGTCGGGGTTGCCGCCGCCTCCGTGCTCCTCGGGGACGGTGATGCCGAGCAGGCCCTGGCGGCCGGCCGCGAGCCAGGCGTCGCGCGAGACGATGCCGTCCTTCTCCCACTGCTCGTAGTGCGGGAGGACCTCCTTGGCGAGGAAGGTGCGGACGGTCTCACGGAAGGCGTCGTGCTCGGCCTCGAAGATCCGGCGCTTCACCTGGTCCCCCTGTCGTCGTCGGAGCGGTCGTCGCCGGTACGGACGTCCCCGGAGCGGTCGTCGCCGGAGCGGTCGTCGCCGGTACGGATGCTCGGTACGCCCCAGTCGTGGGCGACCTCGTCGGTGTCGGCACCCGGCTGGGCGGGCGGCCGGGTCACGGAGCCGGGCGTGGCGGAGAAACGGGGCGCGGGGGCCGGCTGGGTGATCCCGCCGTGGTCCGTGAAGGTGGAGCGGGCCGCGAGGTGCGGATGGGCGGGGGCTTCCCGCAGCGAGAGGACAGGGGCGACACAGGCGTCCGAGTCCTCGAAGACGGCCGTCCACTCGGCTCGGGTCTTCTCCTTGAACCGTGCGGCGACGGCGGCGCGCAGCTCGCCCCAGCGGTCGAAGTCCTTGCGGGCGGGCGCGGTGTCCTTGATGCCGAGCAGACGGACGAACTCGTCGTAGAACTGCTGCTCGAGCGCACCCACCGCCATGTACTGGCCGTCGGCCGTCTCATAGGTGCCGTAGAAGGGGCAGCCGCCGTCCAGGAGGTTCGCACCGCGCCGGTCCTGCCAGCCACCGGCGGCCATCATGCCGTGGATCATGGTCGCGAGGTGGGCGGCTCCGTCGGTGATGGCGGCGTCGACCACCTGGCCGCTGCCGCCCTCCACGCGCGCGTGGTGCAGCGCGGCGAGGACGCCGACGACGAGGTAGAGCGAACCGCCCGCGTAGTCGCCCACGAGGTTGGCGGGCACCGTCGGCGGTTCGCCGGCCTTGCCGATCATGGAGAGGGTGCCGGTGACGGCGATGTACGTGATGTCGTGTCCGGCGCGCTGGGCGAGCGGGCCGTCCTGTCCCCAGCCGGTCATCCGCCCGTAGACCAGCTTCGGATTACGGGCGAGGCAGGGCTCGGGGCCGACACCGAGCCGTTCGGCGACGCCCGGGCGGAACCCCTCGATGAGGATGTCGGCGCGCTCGACCAGGTCCAGGACGCGCTCCGGGCCGTCGTCCGCCTTGAGGTCGACGAGCACCGAGCGCTTGTTGCGGTTGGTGAGGTCGTACGCCGGATCGATCGCCAGGCCGCCGCCGCCCGGCCGGTCGACCCGCACCACGTCGGCGCCCAGATCGCCCAGGAGCATGGCGGCGAACGGGCCGGGCCCGATGCCCGCCAGCTCGACCACGCGCACCCCGGCGAGCGGGCCGTTGCCTGTCGCTGCCATATGACCCCCAGGACTGTGACACAACTGCTGTAACAGTGATGATGCTAAGAACGTGTTCCACTCCGCACAAGCCCTGTGGACAAGCGCTTGGAAGCACACCCGGGCAATCGCTCCTCACCCCGCACGCTAGCCTCTGCCTCCGACAACGGCGCGGACGGCGGAGGGGCTGGATGGAGACACGGGACGGCACGGAGCGGGCCCACGACGTGGTGCTCTTCGGGGCGACCGGATTCGTCGGGGAGCTGACCGCCCGGTATCTGGCCGCGCACGCGCCCGCGACCTGCCGGTGGGCGCTCGCCGGGCGCAGCCGGGACAAGCTGGAGGCGCTGCGCGACCGGCTGGCCGCCGAGCAGCCGCGGTGCGCGGACCTGCCGTTGCTGACGGCCGACGCGGGCGACCCGGACTCGATGCGCGAGCTCGCCGAGTCGGCCCGGGTCGTGGCGACCACCGTCGGGCCGTACGTCTGGTACGGCGAGCCACTGGTGGCCGCCTGCGCCGAGGCCGGAACGGACTACGTGGACCTGACCGGCGAGCCGGAGTTCGTGGACCTGATGTACGTACGCCATGACGCGCGGGCCCGCGAGACGGGGGCGCGGATCGTGCACGCCTGCGGTTTCGACTCGGTCCCGCACGACCTGGGTGTCTACTTCACGGTGTCGCAGCTGCCCGAGGGCGTGCCGTTGGCCGTGGACGGGTTCGTCCGCTCCAACGCCTTCTTCTCCGGCGGCACCTTCGCCTCCGCGTTGACCGCCATGGGACGCGGCCGGCACATGCTGCGGGCGGCCCGCGAGCGGCGGTTGCACGAGCCGCGGCTGGTGGGGCGGCGGGCACGGTCGCCGCTCGGGGCGCCGCGTTTCAGCCGGGAGACCGGAGCGTGGGCGCTTCCACTGCCGACCCTGGACGCGAACGTGGTGGCGCGTTCGGCAGCGGCCCTGCCCCGGTACGGTCCGGACTTCCGCTACCGCCACTACGCGGCGGTCAAGGCATTGCCCGTGGCCGTGGGCGGAACGGCGGCCATAGGGGCGCTGTTCGCGCTGGCGCAGGTGCCGCCCGCCCGGCGGTGGCTGATGGACCGTTACGAGGCGGGCCAGGGGCCGGACGCGGAGCGCCGCGCGCGCAGCTGGTTCACGGTGCGGTTCGTCGGCGAGGGCGGCGGGCGGCGAGTGTTCACCGAGGTGTCGGGCGGCGACCCGGGCTACGACGAGACGGCGAAGATGCTGGCCGAGTCGGCCCTCTCCCTGGCCTTCGACACGCTGCCCCCGACCTCCGGGCAGGTCACCACGGCGGCCGCGATGGGCGACGCCCTGCTGGAGCGGCTGAGCCGGGCCGGGATCCGCTTCCGGGTCGCCGACTCGCGCTGAACCGGCGCCCTCAGTCGCGGAGGAGGCAGAACGGGTGCCCCGCCGGGTCGGCGTAGACGTGCCAGCCGCGGGCGGGGTCGCCGTCGTCGAGCGGCGCGGCCCCGAGGGCGAGGACGGCCTTCCTCGCCGCTGCGAGGTCGGGCACGCCGATGTCCAGGTGGAACTGCTGGGGGCGGGACGGGGCGGGCCAGGCGGGCGGGAGGTAGAGCTCGGCCCGCTGGAAGGCCAGCACCTGCCCGCCGTCCAGGTGCAGGGTCGCCCAGTCCGCGTCGAGCGACCAGCGGGGGTCGGGACGGTTCACCTCGCCGCCGAGCAGCCCCTGGTAGAAGCGGGCCAGGGCCAGGACGTCGGGACAGTCCAGGACGGTGCACTGGAGCCGGCCGATCATGCCGTCACCTCCTTCAGGGCCCGCCGGCACTGGGCGTCCGCGTGCCGGGTGGTCTCCGGGATCCGGTAATGGGGCGTCAGGTGCAGGGTGTGGGCGCAGGCGTTGCCGAGGGCGACCCGGTGACCGGCCGAGACGAACACCGGCTTGACCTCCGCCCGGGTGCGCAGCGCCCGGCCGACCTCCTCACCGTCCGCGACCAGCGGAGTGGACGCCCCGCGCTCGGGACCGGGCTGTTCGTAGGAGAAGGTGAACGGGTTCTTGGCGACGCCGATCACCGGCAGGCCGGTGAGGACTCCGAGGTGGCTGGCGAGGCCGAACCGGCGCGGGTGGGCCTGGCCGTAGCCGTCGCACACCACCAGTCCGGGGCCTCCGCGGAGCGCGTCGAGCGCGGCCAGGACGGTCGGTATCTCGCGGAAGGCGAGCAGGCCGGGCACGTACGGGAAGGACACCCGGCCCACCGCGGTCGCCTCCTCCACGACGGTGAGGGTGCGGGCGTCGAGGACCACGGCTGCCGCGGCGACGAGATCGCGCTCGTCGTCGTAGGCCACGTCGACGCCGGTGACCCGTCCGGTGCCGGGCGGCGGGCCCGGCTCGTCCAGGACGACGCGGCTGCGGAGTTCGTCCTGGACGGCCAGTGCCTCCGCCTCGTCGGAGGGCCAGTCGGCGGGCTTTTCGATGATCGTCATAGTGACGGTCACCTTACGTCCGCCGGGACCGCGGGAGGGGTGACCGGACAGCCGGCGCCCTGGTCGACCCGGTTGTCAGTGGGGCCGGTTAGCCTCGCGGTCATGTTCGTACTGGAATTGACCTACACGGGCCCATCGAGCGGGTGGACGAGCTTCTCGCGGACCACGTCGCCTGGCTGGACTCCCACTACGAGTCGGGCGTGTTCATAGCGTCCGGCCGCAAGAAGCCGCGCGACGGGGGGATCATCCTGGCGGTCGGGGAGGACCGCGCGCGGATCGAGGCGCTCACGGCGACCGACCCGTTCGTCGTCGACGGCGTGTGCGCGTACCGCATCACGGAGTTCATGGCGACGAGGACCGCACCCGGGCTCGCCGCGTACCGTCAGCCGCTCCCGGCCCAGGCATAGCGGTCCCAGTCGCCGGATTGCTCGTTGCCCGGCGGTCCGGTCCACCGTGGGGCAGGGGGAGGCCGGTGCCGGTGGGGAACCTACCGCTCCAGGCGGGCCACCCGGCCCTTCTCACCCGAGGCCCAGCAGCCGAAGTCGGCGGCGCAGTCGACGGTGTCGTACGAGCCCGTGTCGACGGTCCGCCAGGTGCGGCCGCCGTCCGTCGTCAGGTCCGTTCCGGTGGGGCCGACGGCGAGGGCGGCCGACCGGCTGTGCGGCAGCCAGGTCACGCCCGAGCGGTAGGCGGGCGGCGGGGTGTGTGCCTGCCGCCACGTGCGCCCGCCGTCCCGGCTGACGGCTGCCGCCCGGGGCGACGGCTGCCCCGTCCGGTAGTCGCCGCCGACGGCGATGCCGTGCGTACGGTCGCGGAAGGCCAGGGCGAAGACCCCGCGCGCCGGGTCCCCGGCCGGGATCGTCGACTCGGCCACCGTCCAGTTGAGGCCGCGGTCGGAGGAGTGCAGCACGCGCGCGGTGGCGCCGCCTCCGGTGGCCAGCCACACGTCCTTGGGGCCGGAGCTGACGAGGCACTGGCCGCTCGCCGCGAACCCCGCCTCCCCCGGCAGGGCGGCGGGCATGCCGGTGTCCGGCAGCACCTTCCAGGTGCGGCCGCCGTCACCGGTGGACAGGATGCGGTATTTGCCGTCGACCGGGTCGCTCATGGCGAGGCCGTTCCGGCTGTCGAAGAAGGTGACGCAGTCGTAGAAGGCCCTGGGGTCGGTGTTGCGGAACGATTCGGTCCAGCTCGCGCCGCCGTCGTCGGTGCGGAAGATCCGGGAGGCCTCTCCCTCCCCGATCGCCAGCACGACCGCGCGTCGGCCGTCGAAAGCCTCGATGTCGCGGAACTCCAGGTCGCCCGCGCCCGTGGGCGAGACGTTCCGCCAGCTCCGGCCGCCGTCCGAGGTGCGCAGCACCGTGCCCTTGGACCCGGCCACCCAGGCGGTGGAACGGCTGACGGCCGCCAGGCCCCGGAAACGGACCTCTGTCCCGGTCTGCTTCAGCTGCCAGGAGGGCCCCGTCGTGGTGGGAGCGGCCTGGGCCGGGGCGGCGGTCAGCGCGGCCGCGAGCGCCGCCCCGCACAACCCCGCCGACACCGCTCGTCTCGTCTTCCCCATGGACGTCATGGCGCGGGAACGTAGCCCACCCCGACCGACGCGTCCAGGGCGCCTCCAGAGGTGACGCAGGTCACACCGTTCGCCAATGCACGCGTCGACGGAATTCGTCGTCCTCTTCGGTGTAAGAGTCGTACCGCCTCAGCCATGTGTGAGGGAGCAGGCCTTGTCCACCGTCATCGAGCAGGCCGTACAGGCCCGCCTGGTCGCGTCCGCGCCCCGCATGGAAACCGTTGCCGCGACCCTGCGCTACGACCGCCGGAACCCGTTCGCCGTCCAGATGGCCTTCCCGGCGCGGGCCACCCTCGAGGGGATCGAGGTGTCCTGGGAGTTCTCGCGGGAGCTGCTCGCGGCGGGCATCGACGAAGCGGCCGGGCTCGGGGACGTGCGCGTACGCCCCTTCGGCTACGACCGTACGGTCGTGGAGTTCCACGCTCCCGAGGGCGTCGCGATGGTACACGTCCGTACGTCCGAGGTGCGCCGGTTCCTCCGGCGAGCCCAGCACGTGGTGCCGACGGGCTGCGAGCACGAGTTCCTGGACCTCGACCAGGACCTCGCCGAGCTGCTGCGCGACGCCTGCTGATCCACGCCTCCCCCGAGCACGGGCCGTCAGACCGCGACGCGCGCCGGCCGCTCGTCGTGGGGACCGTACGCCAGGATCCGCGCGAGCACCTCGCGGAACCGGACAGAACCGGGCGAGACGGAGGACATCGCCGATCAGCTGCGCCGTCCGCACCACCCGTGGGGCTTTCCGGGCATGGAGGTCAGCACGCAGTGAGCCATGTCGGGGTGAAGCCGTGGTGCCGCCCTTCTGAGACCTCGGCCTGCGTCCAGTGGCCGCCGGATCCATCTCCGCGTCGACCGCACGAGCGACAAAGTGGGAGGTCATGACGGCGTTGTGGCAGCGGCGCCGATCCGGCGGTGGCACCGGGTCCCGCACGGCCGGTAATTCCGTTGCCGCCCCGGACGGACCGGGCGTACCTTCGTTCCCGGTTCTTGTCGTCGTCGAAACGGAGCAGGACGTTGCTCGTCTGAGGTCTTGAGACACCGTGTCGCACAGCCGCGTTCGGCGCTGTGCGCGCTGTGGTGTGCGACCTCGGCCCGTGAGCCGTCCCGGTGTCTCACCCGTTGCCATCGCTTTTCCTCACGCAACCGGGAGACCCGTATGTCTACCTACCCCACCTCCATCACCTGCACCGACCTGGCCTTCTCCTGGCCCGACGGCACCGGCGTCCTGGACGGCTTCCAGCTCGCGGTCGGGCCCGGCAGGACCGGCCTGATCGGCCTCAACGGCTCCGGCAAGTCGACCCTGTTGAAGCTGATCGCGGGCGAGCTCATCCCCACCGACGGCACGGTCCGCACGGTGGGCGAGATCGGGTACCTGCCGCAGAACGCCACTCTCGACACCGCCCTGCGCGTCGACGAGGCCCTCGGGATCGCCGCCGCGCGCGCCGCACTGCACGCCATCGAGGGCGGTGACCCGAGCGAGGAGCACTTCACGGCGATCGGCGACGACTGGGACGTCGAGGAGCGGGCGCGCGCCACGCTCGACCAGCTGGGTCTCGGCCACATCGGCCTGGACCGCACGATCGGCGAGGTGTCGGGCGGCGAGTGCGTGCTGCTGCGGCTGGCCGCCCTGCTGCTGGCCCGGCCCGACGTGCTGCTGCTCGACGAACCGACCAACAACCTCGACCTGCACGCCCGCCACCGGCTGTACGCGGCCGTCGAAGCCTGGTCGGGCGTCCTGGTCGTCGTCAGCCACGACCGCGAACTGCTGGAGCTGGTCGACCAGATCGCCGACCTCCGGGACGGCGAGGTGACCTGGTACGGCGGCGCCTACTCGGCGTACGAGGAGGCGCTCGCCGCCGAACAGGAGGCGGCCGAGCGCATGGTGCGGGTCGCCGAGGCCGACGTACAGCGGCAGAAGCGCGAACTGGCGGACGCGCATGTGAAGTTGTCACGGCGCAAGCGGTACGGGCAGAAGATGTACGACACCAAGCGCGAGCCGCGCGCGGTGATGAAGCTGCGCAAGCGGGCGGCGCAGGAGTCGGCCGGCAAGCACCGGATCATGCACACCCAGAAGCTCACCGAGGCCAAGGAGCGGCTCGACGAGGCCGTGGAGGCGGTGCGGGACGACGACGAGATCCGTATCGAGCTGCCGTACACCACGGTCCCGCCGGGCCGGGGCGTGCTGTCGCTCCGCGACCTGGAGCTGCGGTACGGGGCACGGGTCGGCGGCGAGTGGGAGCTGCGCGGCCCGGAGCGGATCGCGCTCGTCGGGCGCAACGGCGCGGGCAAGACGACGCTGCTGCGCACGATCGCCGGTGAGCTGGAGCCGGTGGCGGGCGAGGTGGTGGCGCACGTCCCGCTGCGCTTCCTGCCGCAGCGGCTCGACGTCCTCGACGACGATCTGAGCGTGGTCGAGAACGTCGCCCGGTTCGCCCCCGAGGCGACCAACAACCGGATCCGGGCACGGCTGGCCCGTTTCCTGTTCCGGGGTGCGCGGGCCGATCAGCCGGCCGGGACGCTGTCGGGCGGCGAGCGGTTCCGCGCGGCACTCGCCGCGCTGCTGCTGGCCGAGCCGGCGCCGCAGCTGCTGATGCTGGACGAGCCGACGAACAACCTCGACATGGCGAGCGTACGGAAGCTGACGGCGGCGCTGGACGCCTACGAGGGGGCATTGATCGTGGCCAGTCACGACGTGCCCTTCCTGAGGTCGATCGGCATCACGCGCTGGCTGCTGCTGGAGGACGGCGAGCTGCGGCCGACGACGGCGGAGGAGGTGCTGTCGAGCCCGTGACGTGACGTGGTGAATACCCGACAGAAGATGTCGGGTATTCACCATAGCGTCCACCTCATGGCATCGAGCATCGTCATCGAGGGCGCCCGTGAGAACAACCTCCGGGACGTCTCTCTCACCCTCCCCAAGAACAGCATCACCGTTTTCACCGGGGTGTCCGGCTCCGGCAAGTCGTCGGTGGTCTTCGACACGATCGCCGTCGAATCGCAGCGGCAGTTGAACGAGACTTTCACCTGGTTCATCAGGAACCGGCTGCCGAAGTACGAGCGGCCGCACGTCGACGTGATCGACGACCTCTCGGTGGCGATCGTCGTCGACCAGAAGCCCATCGGCGGCAACGTCCGCTCGACGGTCGGCACCATGACGGACATCTTCTCGGTGCTGCGGGTGCTGTTCTCCCGGTACGGCACTCCCAGCGCCGGGCCGGCGACCGCGTACTCGTTCAACGACCCGTCCGGGATGTGTCCCGTGTGCGACGGCGTGGGCCGCACGGTCCGGCTCGACCTCGACAAGGCGGTCGACTGGTCGAAGTCGCTCAACGGCGGCGCGCTGCGGCTGCCGGGCACGTCCGTCGGCAGCTGGCAGTGGAAGCTGTACGCCGACTCCGGCCTGTTCGACCCGGACAAACCGCTCGCCGACTACACGGAGGCGGAGCGCCGGGTGCTGCTGCACGGGACGGACCAGGGCTCGGAGGTGAAGGTACGCCTGACGATGAAGTCCGGTGCGGCGGACGTTCGGTTCGAGGGGCTGGTGGACCGGTTCGACCGGCTGTATCTGAAGCGCGACACGGCGGGGTTGTCCGACGCGTACAAGGAGACCGTGCAGAACGTCACCACCCAGGGGGTGTGCGAGACGTGCGGCGGCGCGCGGTTGAACGAGGCGGCGCTCGCGACGCGTATCGACGGGCTGAACATCGCCGACTACGCGCGGATGGAGGTCTCCGACCTGGTCGGCGTCCTGGCGGCGATCGACGACCCGGTCGCCTCGCCGATCGCGGCGGCCGCCCGGGAGCGCCTGGAGCGGCTGGTCGGGATCGGACTGGGGTATCTGAGCCTGGACCGGGAGACCACGACCCTGTCGGGCGGGGAAGGCCAGCGGCTGAAGATGGTGCGGCACCTGGGCAGTTCGCTGACCGGGCTCACCTTCGTCTTCGACGAGCCGAGCGTGGGGCTGCACCCGCGTGACGTGGGGCGGCTGAACGATCTGCTGGTACGGCTGCGGGACAAGGGCAACACCGTGCTTGTGGTGGAGCACGACCCGGATGTGATGGCGATCGCGGACCACATCGTGGACATGGGGCCGCGCGCCGGCACGGACGGTGGAGAGGTGGTGTACGCGGGGCCGTTCGCCGCGCTGCGGGACGCGGACACGCTCACCGGACGGTGTTTGCGGCGGCGTACGCCCCTGAAGGAGACGTTCCGCTCCCCCACCGGGTGGCTGCCGGTGACCGGGGCGGACCTGCACAACCTGAAGGGCATCGACGTCCGCTTCCCGACGGGGGTGCTGACGGCGGTGACGGGGGTGGCCGGATCGGGCAAGTCGACGCTCGTGTCGGAGGTGTTCACATCCGCGTATCCCGAGGCGGTCGTGATCGACCAGAGCGCGATCACGGCGTCCTCGCGGTCGACCCCGGCGTCGTACCTGGGGATCATGGACACGGTTCGGAAGGTGTTCGCGAAGGAGAACGGCGTTCCGGCCTCCCTCTTCAGCTTCAACTCGGCCGGCGCGTGCTCGGTGTGCGCGGGGCGGGGAGTCATCTACACCGACCTCGCCTTCATGGACCCGGTCACGACCACGTGCGAGGCGTGCGAGGGGCGGCGCTTCCACGACGACGTACTGGAGCACCGGGTGCGGGGCAGGTCGATCGTCGACGTACTGCAGATGACGGCGGCGGACGCGATCGCCTTCTTCGACGACCGGGCACTGCGGCGCAAGCTGCGCACGCTCAACGACGTCGGCCTGACCTACCTGACGCTCGGTCAGCTGCTCAGCTCGCTGTCGGGCGGTGAGCGGCAGCGGATCAAGCTGGCGACGCAGCTGCACCGCACGGGCAGCGTGTACGTGCTGGACGAGCCGACGACCGGTTTGCACATGGCCGACGTGGACACGCTCGTCGCTCTGCTCGACCGGCTGGTCGACGCGGGCAACACGGTGGTGTGCGTGGAACACAACATGGACGTGGTCAAGCGGGCGGACTGGGTGATCGACCTGGGACCCGACGGGGGCAAGCACGGCGGTGAGCTGGTTTTCGAGGGGACACCCGCGCGGCTGCTGGAGCACCGGAAGTCGTTCACGGCCGAGTACCTGCGGCGGGACCTGGGTGTCGACTAACCGGCGGCCGACGGGGTAGGCGTGAACGGGACCACCGAGTTTGGAGGCCCTGCCCGTGCCCAGTAAAAAAGCCCTGGTCCGCCGTCCGAGCCCGCGTCTCGCCGAGGGTCTGGTCACCCATGTCGAGCGCACCCCCGTCGACCCCGCCCTGGCCGTCGTCCAGTGGGAGCGGTACGTCGGCGCCCTGCGCGCGCACGGCTGGGAGACCGTGGAGGTGGAGCCGGCCGACGACTGCCCGGACGGGGTCTTCGTCGAGGACGCGGTGGTGATGTTCCGCAATGTGGCGCTGATCTGCCGGCCCGGTGCCCCCTCGCGCCGCCCGGAGACGGCCGCCGTCGAGGAGGCGGTGGCGGCTCTGGGCTGCTCGGTGAACCGGGTGCGGGAGCCGGGCACGCTCGACGGGGGCGATGTGCTGAAGGTCGGCGACACCGTGTACGTGGGGCGGGGCGGGAGGACGAACGCGGCGGGCGTGGCGCAGCTGCGGGCGGCGTTCGAGCCGCTGGGTGCGCGTGTCGTCGCCGTACCGATGAGCCGGGTGCTGCACCTGAAGTCGGCGGTCACGGCGCTGCCGGACGGTACGGTCGTCGGGCACGAGCCGTTGGTGGAGACGCCCTCGCTCTTCCCGCGCTTCCTGCCGGTGCCGGAGGAGGCGGGCGCGCACGTGGTGCTGCTGGGCGGCGGAAAGCTGCTGATGGCGGCGAGCGCCCCGAAGTCGGCGGAGCTCTTCGCGGACCTCGGCCACGAGCCGGTCGTCGTCGACATCGGCGAGTTCGAAAAGCTCGAAGGCTGCGTGACATGTCTCTCTGTACGCCTCCGTCACCTCCGCACATAACGGAACGTAAGCCTCCATCCGAGGACCCGGGCTTGGCTAAGGCTTACCGCCCCCTTAACCTACGGTCTCGTAACCTACGAAGCCGTAAGTAATTCTCCCGTCCCCAGGAGTACCCGTATGACCCTCACCTCTCCCCACCTCGGCAGTTCGGAAGCGTGGACCGACGCCCGGCTGCTGTACGCCTTGGAAGAGGTGGTCGAGAAGGAGCTCAACCGCCATCTGAAGGTCGTCAAGGACTGGATGCCGCACGAGTACGTCCCGTGGTCGGACGGCCGCAATTTCCCCGGTTTCTTCGAAGACGGCGAAGCCTGGGAGCCCGAGCAGTCCAAGGTCACCGACATCGGCAAGATCGCGCTCGTCGTCAACCTGCTGACCGAGGACAACCTCCCCAGCTACCACCACGAGATCGCCACGCTCTTCGGGCGGGACGGCGCGTGGGGTACCTGGGTCCACCGCTGGACCGCCGAGGAGGGCCGGCACGGCATCGTGATGCGCGACTACCTGCTCGCCTCGCGTGCCGTGGACCCGGACAAGCTGGAGCAGTTCCGGATGACCCACATGAGTGAGGGCTTCGAGTCGGACAACCGCCACTCGATGCTGCACTCGGTGGCGTACGTCGCCTTCCAGGAGCTCGCGACCCGCATCTCGCACCGCAACACCGGCCACCAGTCGGGCGACCCGGTCTGTGACCGGATGCTGGCGCGCATCGCGACCGACGAGAACCTCCACATGGTCTTCTACCGCAACCTGCTGGGCGCCGCCTTCGAGCTCGCCCCGGACCTCACCATGCAGGCGGTCCGCGACGTGGTCGTCAACTTCCGCATGCCCGGGCACGGCATGCCGGGCTTCGAGCGGGCGGCCGCGCAGATGGCGATCGGCGAGATCTACAACATGCGCATCCACCACGACGACGTCCTCCAGCCGGTGCTGCGCTTCCTGAAGGTCCTGGAGATCGACGGGCTGGGCCCGGAGGGCCTGAAGGCGCAGGAGGAACTGGGCCTGTACATGGACGGCCTCGACACGGAGGCGCGCAAGTTCGACGAGAAGCTCGCCGCCCGCAAGGCCCGCCTGGCGGCCCGCGGTCGCTGACGCCTCGGGCCGGTCGGCTGCGGCCGGCCCGGCGGGGAGATCGGTCCTGCCCGGGGTGCGGTTCAGCCCCGGGCCCGGAGTCCCGGCGGTACCGGCACGGGCCGGACCGCTGACGCCGGTGCGGCGCCACCGGTGCCGACGGACGCCCCCCCGGCCCCCGCAGGACCGTCGGGGGCCCGTGCCGCAGCGCCGTATGGACCGGTGGGCGCGGAAGCCCGGGCGGCCGCATCAGCCGCCCGCACGACCGGCGGCCCGCACCCCGGCCCTCAGGCCTCAGGCCTCAGGCTGACAGGGGCGTACCGGGCCGGTGCGCCGCGGGGGGACGGCACCCGGCACCCGGCACCCGGCACCCGGACCACGGTCGGCGCGGCGGCCCGCACGACGGACCGCCCGCCCAACGAGCGGCCCGGACAGCGGTCGGTGCACCCGCGGCCCCGGAGCCGGTGCGCCGCAGGGTCAGGCTCACGACAGCCCCGTCCCGCAGGCGCCCAGCACCACCGGGGCACCGAACCCGCTCAAGGCGGGCACCGCGGACGAGCAGACGGCCCTGCAGGCGCGCATCGCCAAGATGCCGCCCGGGCTGGCCGCGCCCGACAAGAAGGAGCTCGCCGCCCAGCTGGTGGCCAGCGCCGACGACTCGGCCCTCGACTGGCGCGGCGAGCACGACGACATCGAGGACATCGGCGACGGCAACGGCTACACCGCCGGTGTCGTCGGCTTCTGCTCCGGCACGAACGACATGCTCCAGCTCGTCGAGTACTACACCGAGGAGCACCCGGACAACCCGCTGGCCGAATACCTCCCGGCGCTGCGCGAGGTCGACGGCACCGACTCGCACGAGGGCCTCGACCCGGGCTTCCCCGCCGCCTGGAAGAAGGCGGCCGAGCACCCCGCCTTCCGCAAGGCACAGGACGTGGTCCGCGACCGCCTCTACTCCGACCCGGCCGTGCGGCCGGCGAAGATGGACGGGCTGTCCACGCTCGGCCAGTTCATCTACTACGACGCGATGGTGCTGCACGGCCCGGGCGTGGGTCCCCAGGAGTTCTACGGCATCCGCGCCGCGGCGATGAAGAAGGCCGAGACCGCGGCGGAGGGCGGCGACGAGAAGGCGTACCTCAACGCCTTCCTGGACGCCGGCCGCGCCGTGATGAAGGCCAGGCGGACCGAGCGGGAGCGGGACTCCTCCCGCATCGACACGGCCCAGCGGGTGTTCCTGCGGGACGGGAACATGGACCTGGAGGTTCCGCTGACGTGGCAGACGTACGGGGAGACGTTCCGGATCACCACGCGGCCGGCCGGTAGTCCTTGAGGAAGACCCCGGCGACCGGCGCGCCCGCCTCGCCCCGCACGATCGGGTCGTAGACGCGGGCGGCGCCGTCCACGACGTCCAGCGGGGTGCGGGTGCCGGCGGCGGCGATCCGGGCCTTGCGGGGCGCGGGGTTCTCGTCGGTGATCCAGCCGGTGTCGACGCTGCACATGTGGACGCCCTGTGCGGCGAGGTCCTCGGCGCTGGTGCGGGTGAGCATGTTCAGCGCGGCCTTGGCCATGTTGGTGTGGGGATGGCCGGCCGTCTTGTTGCGGACGGCGAACCTCCCCTCCACCGCGCTCACATTGACGATGTAGCGGCGGGGGTGCGGGGACGCCAGCAGCAGCGGCAGCAGGCGGTCGCACAGGAGCGCGGGCGCGAGGGCGTTGACGAGCTGGGTCTCCAGCAGCTCGGCGGGGTCCAGCTCGCCAAGGCGGGCGGACCAGGAGTTGCGCGGCGCGGGGTCGGGCAGGAGCCCTGCCTCGTCCGTTTCACCGTCGAGTACGAGGGCGAGGGCACCGTTACCGGTGGCCGGAAGGGCGGGCGCGTAGCCGGGGGCCGCGATGATCCCGCCCGGCAGCTCGCCCCGCTCCCCCGCGTGGAGCGCGGCGTACGACTCGGGTGGGCGGCGTATCGTCTGGGCGGCGTTGTTGACGAGTATGTCGAGGGGCCGGCCGTCGGCGAGGAGCCGCTCGCACAGGCCGAGGACCTGGCGCGGATCGCGCAGGTCGATCGCGACGACCGTGAGCCGCTCCAGCCACCGCTCGCTGCCCTCCGCTGTGCGGAAGCGGCGCAGGGTGTCCTGTGGGAAGCGGCTGGTGACGAGGAGCTCGGCGCCGTCGCGCAGCATCATCAGCGCGAGCTGGAACCCTATCTTCACGCGTCCGCCGGTGAGCAGCGCGCGGCGCCCCGTGAGGTCGGTGGACAGGGCGCGGCGCGTGGCGTTGTCCGCGGCGCAGTCAGGGCAGAGGCGGTGGTAGAACGCGTCGGCCTGTCGATAGAGCGCCTTGCAGACATAGCAGTGCCGGGGCTTGAGGAACTCTCCGACGGTGCCGCGCCGGGTCGGCAGGGGCGCGTCCTCACGCCGGTCGAGTGCACCGGTCGCGGTGGCGGCGCTGAGCACGGCATCGGCCTGGGAGCGAGCATGCTGCCGGGCCTTGCGGCGCTTGTTGCGGCTCTCGCGGGCGAAGGAGGCGGCGAGTTCCTCGGCCCGCATCCGCAGGGGGTGGTCCAGCGGCAGGGCCCGTAGCCGCCCCACCGTACGGCCGAACTCGGCCACTTCGTCGTCCGTCACTGCGTTGTGCTGCTGCTCCATGCGCATGTGATCTTAAGGGCGGGTCGGCCGGCCCGGCATGCGGTTATCCGGGCCGGCTCAGCGTCCCTGCTGCCTGAGCGCGTACCGTTCCTTCTCCGACAGGCCGCCCCAGACGCCGAAGCGTTCGTCGTGGGTGAGGGCGTACTCGAGGCAGGCCTCGCGGCCTTCGCAAGCGGCGCAGAGGCGCTTGGCCTCGCGGGTGGAGGAGCCGGGGTCCGGGAAGAAGAAGTCCGGGCCCGTCTGGGCGCACAGGGCGGTCTCCTGCCAGGAGAGTTCGGCGTCGTGGGGAGCAAGGCGGTTGATCGGCATGCCGAACACGCTGCCCCGCTCCGATAAACGGGACGTCAACGAACGATCAACGGTACCAAGGGCGATGGGGCGTCGGTTCGTTCCGTAATCATGGGCCTGCGTGACGTGATCGGGCAAGGAGTTCGTCCGGGGTGTCCCCCGGTGTCCCAAGGCGGCGGCCGTTGTGGGCGGACCGGGTCCCACCCCGGCTCCCCGGGGCGGGACTCGGCGAGCACGGCCGACCGTTCAGTGGGTGTGGGTGCCGTCGGCGGCCGCCGTGGGGTGGTGCGGCTCGTAGCCGGGAATGGTGCCGTCCGGCTTGGCCACCAGGAAGAGGCCCGCCATACCCATGTCCGAGTGGCTCTGCACATGACAGTGATACATCCAGGCGCCCGCGCCCACGCCTTCGCCCGCGATGATCTGGAAACCGAACGAGTCGGCGGGGCCGGTGATCTTGTTGTCGATGACGGGGCTGGGGTCGTCGGGGCCGGTGAGCAGGCCGGTGCGGTTGTCCGCCCAGCGGTGACCGTGGATGTGGAACGTGTGGTAGTACTCACCGTGGGTGATCATGATGATCTCGACCCGGTCACCCACCGTGGCCCGGAAGTCGGGGCTCTGGTGGCCGGGCTTGTTGTTGATCGTCATGTCGTTGAAGACGATCGTGAACTGCTTGTCGGGCAGGATGTCACCCTTGCGCCGCACGACGACCGGCCCGTACAGCCCCTTGCGGATGCCGCCGGTGCCGTGGTCGGTGCCCACGACGTGGTCGTGGTAGTGCCAGTAGCCGGCGCTGCCGGCGCGCCATGTGCCGTCCTTGCGGCGGCCCGGGGCGTGGGTGCGCCAGGTGTACGTACGGGTGCCGCCGGACTCCACGTGGCTGCGGTTCATCTTCGTGCCGTCGCTCGCGATGTCGTAGTCCACGCCGTGGACGTGCAGGCTGGCCGGGACGTCCATGGTGTTCTCGAACTCGATGTGGAGGGTGTCCCCTTCGTTCAGTTCGATCAGCGGCCCGGGGATGGTCGCCTTGCCCTTCTCCAGGCCGTAGCCCATCGATCCGTCCGCCAGTTTTTCGGCATACAGCTTGAGATGCCGCACCTGACCACCCGCCGGGGCCGTCGGCGGCGGCGTCTCGGCCGATACCGCGTCGGGCGCGGAGGCCAGGGACAACGATGTCACGCCGGTCGCGGCAACCGCTCCCCCGGCCAGCAGGCGCCGGTTGAAGCTCCGTCTGTCCATGCCGAACTCCCCAGTGCGGTGCGGAGGCTGACGGGGCGAAGGCGCCCCCGGGACGGCCACACCGTAACCGGGCCGGACGGGGTTTATCCACAGCCAGGACAAAGTTCGCGCAATTGGTGTCAAGCTATTGGCGTGTTGCGGAAAGAGGTCTAGCTTCATCGTCGTTTGCTGTGACCACAGAGGGGTGGGTGAACACATGCACCGTGCACCACATCACCGGTCAAGATCCCGCCGCGGAGCGGCGGCCGCGCTGGCCGCCGGCGCCCTGGCGGCCTCCCTGCTCAGCGGTACGGCGGCCACCGCCGGGCCCAATCCCGGTGAGCCCGGACCGAGTCGGACAACGTTGTCGCTCCCCTCGCCGCCCGGCGGGGCCAATGTGCGGGTGCTGGTCTTCCACGCCTCGGCGACGACCGAGTCCCCGACCGTCGACGCCGGTATCGCGGCGATCGAGTCGATCGGCCAATCAGGCCCGGCTGCCCAGCAGTTCCGCACCGAGGCCACGGACGACGCCTCGGTGTTCACCAATGCCCGCAAGCTCGGCCGGTACAACGCCATCGTGTTCCTGACCGGCGGCGGCGATGTGCTCGACCCCGAGCAGGAGGCCGGCCTGGAGTCGTACGTGGAGGCCGGCGGCGGCTTCCTCGGCATCCACGACGCGGCGCGCACCGAGCCGTATTCGGACTGGTTCACCGGTCTGGTCGGTGCCCGGCCCGCCGCGAACAGCCCCACCACCGTCGAGCGCGCGACCGTCGAGGTGGGCGACCGGCAGCATCCGGCCACCAAGCAGCTCCCGTTGAGCTGGAAGCGTCCGGACAAGTGGCTCAACTGGACGGTGAACCCTTCGGGCACCGTGCACACGGTCGCCCGTGTCAAGGAGAGCACCTACCAGCCGGGCCCGAGCGCCAACGGCTGGGACCACCCGATCTCCTGGTGCCGTGACTACGACGGCGGCCGCTCCTTCTACACGGGCATGGGCGGAACGGTCGACTCGTTCGCCGAGACCGACTTCCGCGACCACCTGCGTGGCGCCCTGTTGTGGACGACCCGGCTCTCCCGCGCCGACTGCAAGGCCACCATCGACGCCAACTACACCGCGGAGCGGGTCACCCAGCCCAACCAGCCGGGGCTGAACGACCAGATCGGCGAGCCGCACGGGCTGGTCGCCGCCCCGGACGGCCGCCTCCTCTACATCGGGCGCGGTGGCGCCGACTCCTCGAAGCCCGTGGTCACCGACTGGAACAACCCGGACATCGGCAAGGGCCGGGGTGAGATCCACGTCTACGACCCGAAGACGAAGAAGGTGCGGCTCGCGGGCGCGCTCACGGTCTTCGGCAACAAGGGCGGCGGTGACGAGCTGACGAAGAACGAGGAGGGTCTCCTCGGTATCGAGCTCGACCCGGACTTCATGACCAACGGCTGGGTCTACCTGCACTACACACCCCACTCACGGATCAACCGCGACACGCACATGGCGGAGCGGTACGTCTCCCGCTTCACCCTCGACCTCGCCACCGACCAACTGGACCTGGCGAGCGAGAAGGTGCTGCTGAAGTGGCCGGTGCAGATCCACAGTTGCTGCCACGCGGGCGGCGGCATGGCCTGGGACTCCAAGGAGAACCTGTACATCGCCACCGGCGACAACAACTCCAGCGGCTTCAGCTCGGGGTACTCCGGCAACAACCCGGAGCCGGACTTCAAGGGCGTCTCGTTCGCCGACGCCCGCCGCACCTCCGGCAACACCAACAACCTCAACGGCAAGATCCTCCGCATCCACCCGGAGGACGACGGGACGTACACGATCCCCGAGGGCAACCTCTTCACCGGCCGGGAGCCGGACGAGGGAGGCGGCAAGACCCGGGGGGAGATCTATGTGATGGGCGTGCGCAACCCGGCCCGGATCTTCGTCGACCAGCAGACCGACATCCTGTACGCGGGGTGGGTCGGTCCCGACGCCGGTGCCCCGTCGACCACATGGGGCCCGGCCAAGTACGACACGTTCGCCGCGATCACGAAGGCGGGCAACCACGGCTGGCCGTACTGCATGGGCAACAACCAGCCGTACCGGGACCGCAATCTTCCCGACCCGAGCAAGCCGCTCGGCTGGTACGACTGCGCCAAACCGAAGAACGAGTCCCCGAACAACGACGGTCTGGTGAACCTGCCGCCGGTCACACCCAACACCATCTGGTACTCGCCGCAGGGCGGTGGCGTGGACTATCCGCGCGACGCGAACGGCGTGCCCAGCTACAAGACGGAGGAGCAGAAGCTGTTGCTGCCATGGCTCAAGGGCGGCGGCCAGGCGACCATGAACGGGCCGGTGTACCGGTACGACGCGGCGTCGGACAGCACGGTGAAGTGGCCGGCGTACTGGGACGGCAAGTGGTTCGTCGGTGACTTCTACGACGGGGACCAGCCGCGGCACGCCGTGCTGACCGACCCGAAGACGGTCGGCAAGGGCGGCCTGCCGGTCCACGCCGAGTCCCTGAAGAAGATCATCCCGGTCGGGGCGAACGGCATCCGCAACCTGATGGACTGGAAGTTCGCGCCGGACGGCTCGCTGTACGTCCTGGACTACGGGCGCGGCTTCTTCACCTCCGACTCCAAGTCCGCGCTGTGGCGTGTGACGTACAAAGGTGGCGGGGCGACGCCCGCCGCCGACGGTCTCGCGAGGAAGGCGGCCGCGCGGTGAGACGATCTCCACGCATCTGGACAGCGCTGCTGGCAGCACTGCTGATGGTCCTGGGACTGACGTCGACCGCCGCGTACGGGCGGCCCGACAACGGGCCGACGGCCGCGGCGGAACAGGTGCTGACCTGGACCGCCGGTGACCCCATCGACCGTTATCTGACGTTCCCGACGACCGCGGTGGCGGGCCCGACGACGATCGTCTTCGAGAACAGCGCGGCCACCGGGAACACCACCGGGATGCCCCACACCCTGACGTTCGACGTCTCGGACCCGGAGTACAACAACGACGTCCAGCTGAACATCCTGGCCAATCCCAACGACGACCAGGGCGGCAAGCACACCGCCCAGGTCACCCTGACGCCCGGCCGGTACCGCTTCTACTGCACCATCCCCGGCCACGGTTCGATGCAGGGCATGCTCACCGTGACGGACGGAGGTGGCGGCGAGGACACCACGGCGCCCGAGACCTCCGCGAAGGTCGAGGGCGAGCGGAACGCGGACGGCGCTTACGTCGGCCACGCCAACGTCACGGTCTCGGCGACCGATACCGGCGGCTCGGGCGTGGACCGGATCGAGTACGCGGTCGGCACGGACGGCGCCTGGCAGGCCTACACCGCCCCGGTGATGGTCCACCAGGTGGGCACCCACAGGATCCGCTACCGGGCCACCGACAAGGCGGGCAACACCTCGGCAGAGAAGGCCGTGGACTTCCGCCTAGTGGCGCCGCCGACCGACGACAGGACCCCGCCGGAGACGTCGGCGACCGTCAGCGGCGAGAAGAACGAGCAGGGCCAGTACCGGGACATGGCGACGGTCACCGTCACCGCGTCCGACACCGGCTCCGGGGTGAACACCATCGAGTACGCGATCGGGGCCGACGGCGCCTGGCAGACCTACACCGCCCCGGTGATGGTCCACCAGGTGGGCATCCACACGGTCCGCTACCGGGCCACGGACCGGGCGGGGAACGCGGCGGCCGAGAAGTCGGTGCAGTTCACCGTCGTCGCCCCGCCCACGCAGGACACCACCCCGCCGGAGACGACGGCCGCGGTGACCGGGAGCAAGAACTCGGACGGCGCGTTCATCACCAGCGCCACGGTGACGGTCACCGCGACCGACACGGGCGGATCGGGCGTGGACCGGATCGAGTACTCCCTGGACGGCGGGCCGTACCTGGCGTACACGGCGCCGGTCGTGGTGGACCGGGTGGGCCACCACACGGTGCTGCACCGGGCCACCGACAAGGCCGGCAACACCTCGGGGGCGAAGCACGTCGCCTTCGACGTCGCGGCCGGCGGCGGTGTACCGGCGCCCGGCTGCCCCGAGTACGACGAACGGCTCACCGTCATCGTCGGCACGGTCGACAGCGGCGTACCGAACCGGATGACGCGCAGCCGGTGCACGATCAACGAGCTGATCGAGGACGAGAAGGACTGGTCGTCGCACGCGCTGTTCCTCAAGCACGTGGACGCGGTCCTCGACAAACTCCTCGCGGACGGGGTCGTCGACGCGCGCGAGCACCGGACGATCTACCGGGCCGCCAAGCAGTCCGGGATCGGCAAGCCCGGCCAGACCAGCGGCTACCGCACGCTGTTCGACGGTTCGGCGGAGACCTTCGCCACGTGGCAGCACGTGGGCGGCGGCGCGTTCGCCCTCAACGGCGACGGCTCGATGACCAGCAGCACCACGGTCCCGGGCATGGGCATGCTGTGGTTCCCGCAGCGGCAGTACGGGGACTTCTCGCTCAAACTCCAGTGGCGGGACGACGCCCCGGGCACGGGCAACGCCAACTCCGGTGTCTTCGTCCGCTTCCCGAACGTCCACGACCATCCGGAGGAGCCACGGCCGGAGTGGGTCGCCATCAAGTTCGGGCACGAGGTCCAGGTGCTGGACCGGCCGGACGGCGACATGTACAAGACCGGTTCCGTCTACGGGTTCGACCGGGTGGGTCTGGGCGGCGCGGGCGTCACTCCGAAGGGCACGTGGAACGACTACGAGATCCGGGTGGAGGGCCAGCACTACTCGGTCTTCCGCAACGGTGTCCTGATCAATGAGTTCGACAACAACGCCGGCCAGGAGTTCTCCCCGCCGCGCGCCGACGACCCGGGCACGGACGGCCGGCGGTACGCCACCGGCTACATAGGACTCCAGGTCCACGGCACGACGGATGTGATCTCCTACCGTGACATCCGGATCAAGGAGCTCTGAGGGACTCCGGGGTCACTCGGTCTTCTTGGCGCGGCTCGGCTGTACCCGCTTGGGCTCACCCGGCATCTTCGGGTAGTCCGGTGGGTACGGCAGGTCGGCCAGGCCGTGGTCGCGCTCGTCCTTGGCGGCCAGCTCCAGCAGACTGTCCAGCGTGAAGGCGTGGTCGTCCATGTCCGCGTGGATGTCGCCGTGGTCGGCGTACCGCACGGGCATGGTCGCCAGGTCGAAGTCACGGGGGTCGACGTCGTCCAGTTCCTCCCACCGCAAGGGGGCGGACACCGGGGCGTGCGGCTTGGGGCGGATCGAGTAGGCGGAGGCGATGGTCCGGTCCCGGGCCGTCTGGTTGTAGTCGACGAAGATCTTCTCGCCGCGCTCCTCCTTCCACCAGGCGGTGGTGACCCGGCCGGGCATACGCCGTTCGAGCTCACGGCCGACGGCGATGGCCGCGCGGCGCACGCGGGTGAAGTCCCAGCGCGGTTCGATCGGTACGTAGACGTGGATGCCGCGTCCGCCGGAGGTCTTCGGCCAGCCGCGCAGTCCGTGCTCGTCGAGCAGGGCGTGCAGCTCGTGCGCGGCGGCGACCGCCTCGGCGAACCCGGTGCCGGGCTGCGGGTCCAGGTCGATGCGCAGCTCGTCGGGGTGGTCGGTGCGGTCCCCTCGGACGGGCCACGGGTGGAAGGTGAGCGTGCCGAGGTTGGCCGCCCAGATGACGGCGGCGATCTCGGTGGGGCGGATCTCGTCGGCGAAGCGGCCGCTGGGAAAGGAGATGTGGGCGGTGGGGATCCAGTCGGGGAGGTTCTTGGGCGCGCGCTTCTGGAAGAAGGACTCGCCCTCGACGCCGTCGACGAAGCGTTCCAGAGTCGTCGGGCGGTCGCGCAGGGCGCGGGTGATGCCCTCGCGCACGGCGAGGAAGTAGCGCGCCACGTCCAGCTTCGTGAAGCCGCGCTCCGGGAAGTAGATCTTGTCCGGGTTGGACAGGCGTACGGTCCGCCCGCCGGCCTCCAGCTCCACCGCGTTTCCCATGGGCGTCACAGTAGAACGCCCGGATAGAGCTCGCATATCGGGCATATCCGGATACCGTCGGGCAGAATCGAGCCATGGACCTGCCGGTAATGCCACCCGTGAAGCCGATGCTGGCCAAGTCCGTGAAGAAGATCCCGCCCGGCATGCAGTACGAGGCCAAGTGGGACGGCTTCCGGGCCATCGTCCACCGGGACGGGCCCGAGCTGGTGATCGGCAGCCGCACCGGCAAGCCGCTGACCCGGTACTTCCCCGAACTGGTCACCGCTCTGCCGCCCCGGCTCCCGGAGCGCTGTGTCGTCGACGGCGAGATCGTGATCGCCCACGAGGGGCGGCTGGACTTCGACCGGCTCACCGAGCGCATCCACCCCGCCGCCTCGCGCGTCACGATGCTCTCCGAACGCACACCCGCCCGGTTCATCGCCTTCGACCTGCTCGCCCTCGGCGACGAGTCGCTGATGGACACTCCCCTCGTCGAGCGCAGGGCGGCGCTGGAGGAGGCCCTGCGCGGCGTCGACGCCCCCGTCCACCTGGCCCCGTCCACCACCGACATCGACGTGGCACGGGGCTGGTTCGAGCAGTACGAGGGCGCCGGGCTCGACGGTGTGATCGCCAAGCCCCTGGACCTGCCCTACCGTCCCGACGCCCGGCTCATGTACAAGATCAAGCACGAGCGGACGGCCGATGTGGTGGTGGCCGGCTACCGCTTCCACAAGAGCGGCCCGGTCGTCGGCTCCCTGCTCCTCGGCCTGTACGACGACCAGGGCGCGCTCCAGCATGTCGGCGTCTGCGCCGCGTTCACCGAGAAGCGCCGCGCCGAGTTGATCGACGAGCTGGAGCCGCTGCGCATGGACCCGCCCGACGGTCATCCGTGGGCCGCCTGGACGGACGTGACCGCGCACGAGACCGCCCGGCTGCCGGGGGCGCCGAGCCGCTGGTCCGGCAAGAAGGACCTGTCCTGGGTGGCGCTGCGGCCGGAGCGGGTGTGCGAGGTCGGGTACGACCACATGGAGAGCAACCGGTTCCGGCACACGGCCCAGTTCCGCCGGTGGCGGCCGGACCGTACGCCGGAGAGCTGCGGGTACGGGCAATTGGAGGAGCCCGTCTCGTACGACCTCGGCGAGGTGCTGTCAGGAGGCGGGGAGGGGGGCGGGGGTTGAGCAGGGCGCGCCGGTGGGCGTGACGGTGGGTCCCGGAGCCGGGGCCGGGGAGGGCGTGCCGGTCGGGGCGGGGGGCGGGGACGGGCAGGTGGGGTCCGGGGACGGTTGCGTCGGTGCCGGAGTGGGGGTGGGGGTGGTGGACGGCGAGGGCGACGGGGTGGGTGCCGGGGGCGTGGACGGGATCGGTTTCGTTGGTGTGGGCGTGGGTGGGGTGGGTGCCGGGGGCGGGGACGGCGAGGGCCGGGGAGGCAGGGTGACGGGTGGCCGGGTCGGGCGCGCGGGCGGGCCGGGAACGGCCGACGGCCGGGTCGAGGGCTGGGGGCCCACCACGATCCCCCCGCTCGGACTCGGGCTCGGCTTCGTACCCTTGCCGCTGCCGGTGTTGCCGCCGTGGCCCGCGCCGGGGCTCACCGGGAGCACGCCCGTGGTGTCCGGCACGGGATGCGCGCCTCGCTGGTAGAAGGCCAGCCAGGCGAGGACGGTCCGCAGGTAGGCGCCCGAGTGGTTGTAGCCGAGGACCGCCCGGTCCAGATCGGCCTTGACCGTGAGGGTCCGCTCCCCCGCGCACAGGTAGCGCCCGGCGGCCAGGGCGGCGTCGTGGACGTTGCCGGGGTCCTGGCGGCCGTCGCCGTTGCCGTCCGCGCGCCAGCGGGCCCAGGTCGAGGGGATGAACTGCATGGGGCCCACCGCCCGGTCGTACACCGTGTCACCGTCGTACGCCCCACCGTCGGTGTCCGTGATCCTGGCGAAACCCACACCGTTGAGCACCGGTCCCAGGATGGGCTCCAGCGTGGAGCCGTGGGCGTCGACGCGCCCGCCTCGCGCCTGGCCCGATTCCACCTTGCCGATCGCGGCGAGCAGCTGCCACGGCAGCCGGCAGCCCGGGTCGGTGCGGGCGACGGCGGCCTCGGCGCGCCGGTAGGCCGCAAGGACGGTGGCGGGTATCCCGGCGTGGACGGTGACCAGGCCGGACAGGGGGGTGCCGCCGGGTCGGGCCGCGGGCGCCATGGACGGCGCGGGCGAGGTGAGCGGGGGCAGCTCCGTGTGGTAGGCGCCGTCGTCGCGTGGCCCCGGTACGGCGGCCCAGGGAAGGCCACCCATCACCGGGTCGCCCGCCGCCGGTTCGCCCGCGACCGGCACCGCCGACCGGGTGAATCCCGGCGCCTGCGACGCGGTCAGCGCGGCCATCGCGGCGACGGCGGCCGCGGTCCCGGTGACTCCCCGGCGCGCCCTCGACCGGCTCCGCACCCTCATGACCCTCATGACCTTCGTGCACCGCGTGACCCTCATGAGCCCGCTCCCAGGGTGTCGATGGCGGCGATACGCCAGGTGGTGTCCTTCCGTACCGCCTCCACCGCGAACATGGCGGCGCCGTACGTCGTCTCGGCCTTCCTGGCCGCCGTACGCGTGTTGCTCTGGTCGGCGTAGATCAGCACCCGCGCCCGGTCGCCGTCGATCAGTTCGACTCCGCTGTGGGTGACGGTGGTGGTCAGGACGAGCTTCTGCTTCGCCGCCTGCGCCCGGACCGGGGCGAGCATCGCGCGGTGCTGTTCGACCGCCTTGCCCGTGAGGCGGGTACGGGCGGCCGTGTCGGCCGCGGCGCCGGCGGCGTAGTCGTACGAGAAGAGCTCGTTGACCGCCTTGGTGACCTGGCCCTTGACCTCACTGGTACGGGCGATGTCGGTGAGCGCGGCATTGCCGGCGGCGGGCGTGTCCCGCAGGGCGGCGGCCTCCCCGGTGGCCCAGGTGGCGAAACCGCCCAGGAGGACGGTGAGGACGCCCAGCGCGGCGGGGAGTCCGCGGCGCCGCACCCGTGGCGGTTCCGGCTCGGCCCGGGGCGCGGGTGCGGGCGCGGCCGTGCGGGGCGTGTTCACGGACGCCAGGCGCCGTCGCCGGTTGATGAGATGACGGGTCGTCGACATAGGGCTTGGTCCTCTCAGTCGGCGGGGGCCGCCGTGTTGCCGACCGGTGCCTGGCCGAGAGCGCTGAGCTTCCAGCCGTCGGGGGTGCGGGTGAGCTCGCCGAGCATCCGGCTCTCCTTGGCGGCGGGCCTGCCCTCGGGCGGGGTCACGGTGATCCGGAGGGCGACCATCACGCTCGCCCGCCCGGCCCGGGTGTCCAGCTCGGTCACCGCGCCGGACAGCACCTTCGCGCTGGTCACCGTCTTCGCCTGCTGGATCTGCCGCTCGAACTGCGGCCGCCCGTCGGTGAGCTGGGCCAGCAGGTCGCCGGTGGCGGACTTCTGCCAGGTGTCCAGTCCTCGCCGCAGGTCACGGTGGTCGAGCGTGTTCATGTTCTGCACGGCCTGCTCGCCGGCGGCGAGCACCTCGTCGCGGGTCGTGGCGTACGCGGTGGACTCGTCGTGCGCCGCCGCGTACCAGGACCAGCCGCTCCAGCCGGCGCCGCCGGCCGCGAGCAGGGCCAGCGCGGCCGCCACCGTCAGGAGCGGGTTCCCTCTCATTGTGCGGGCCATCGGTGCGGGTGCCCCCTATCGCGATCGGATGTCGACGATCCGCCAGCGGCCGTCGCGCTGTTCCGCGACGACCGAAAGCTGCGCGGCGACCGTGGTGGCGGGTTTGCCGGCGCGCTGTGCGACCTGGTCGAGGAAGACCAGGAGGTGTGCCTCGTGGTCGTCGAGCCGGGTCACCCCGGCGCGGACGACATGGGTGGTGAGCGTCAGCCTCTGCCGTGCGGCCCGTTGCTCGACCTGGCCGAACAGCGCCTGGTACTGGCGGGCCGCCTTTCCGTCGAGGAGGTGGTGCGCCGTCCGCCGGGTGGTGGCGGTGTCCCCGGGGCCGTACGAGAAGACCCGGGTGAGCGCCCCGCCGACCTCCGCCGCCACCCGGGAGGTCGCCTCGGCGTCGGCCAGCGCCCGGTTGCGCAGGGCGGGCGCGTCGGTCAACCACTGCGTACGGAGCAGGAGTCCGGCTCCGCCCGCGAGCAGCACGAGCACGAGGGCCATGGCCGTCCAGGGCCGGGAAGGCCGGCTCATGATCCGGCCACCGGTACGGCGGTGAGCGCGGTGACCTTCCAGCCCTCACCGGTGCGGGTGAGGGTGGCTTCCAGGCGCTTGCGGTCCGTGCCCGTGGGCCCGCCGTCGCCCGGCGTGGTCTCCACCCGTACCGTCGCGATGAGTTGAGCCGTACCCGCCCGGTCGTCGAGGGCGGTGAGGGCGGCGTCCGTGACGGTGGCCCGGGTGGACGCGGTCCCCGTGTCCTTCCGCGGGCCGGTCCGCTTCAGCTGCTCGTGGAGGTCTCCGGCCGTCGCGTCGAGCCATCGGGTCCGCGCCGCGTCGGGGTGCGAGGCGTCCACACTGCTGAGCCGGGCGATGTGCCCGCGCCCCGCGTCCAGCGCGTCGTCCCGCGCCTCGGCATACGCCCGGGTCGCGTCGCCCGCCGCCCGGGCGTACGACCAGGCGGCGACGCCGCACAGCAGCGCCGCCACGGCGACGGCCGCCCACCATCCGTACCGCCGCCTCATCGGCCGGCCCCCGGAGCCGTGGCCGGGGGCGGGAGCGGGCCGCCCCGGGGCGCGTTGGCGGAGCCGCGGACGTTGATGCCGCTCGACGGCGGGGAGGCGCAGCGGGCCTTGGTGTTGAGGGCGGGCGGGGTGGCGAGGTCGAGGCCGTTGCGGTACGGCGTACCTCCGTACCCCGCCGTGCAGGGCAGCGGCTGGAAGAAGGTGACCGACATGCCGAGGTTGACGCCCTGGGCGGTCACTGCGGTCGCCCCGGCGGCGACGAGCGCGGGCATCTTCACCAGGAACTCCTCCATGCCGCGCTGCCGGGTCACCGCGACCTCCGAGGTGGTGAGCAGGTTGGCCAGGACGACGCCGAGGGCCGGGTCGAGGTCCCGCAGCACTCCGCTGACCTGGCCTGCGGCGTCCGGAGCCGCGGCGATCAGGGCGCGCAGGTCGGTGTCGGAGCTCTTGAGGCGCGCGGCGAGCTCCTTGGCCCCGGTGGCGAAGGAGACGAGCGCCTCGCCCTCCTCCGCCTGGGTCCGCAGCACCGTCTCGCCGTCGGTGATCAGGCGGGTGGTGGCGGGCAGCGCCTTGTCGGCGGCCCGGACGAAGTCGTCGCCGCTGTCCATCAGGGCCTGGAGGTCGTCGCCGCGCCCGTTCAGCGCCGTACCGAACTCGTCGACGACCGTGCGCAGCGACTCCAGGTCTACGGAGGACGCCAGCGACGTCACCCCGCTCAGTACGGTGGTGACGGGTGCGGGAGTGCGGGTGTCGGAGCGGGCGATGACCGAGCCGTCGCGCAGGTACGGTCCGCTGTCGGTGACGGGGCGGAGGTCGATGTACTGCTCGCCGACGGCGGAGAGGTTGGCGACGACCGCTTCGAGGTCGGCGGGGATGCCGGGCGCCGACTTCTTGATGCGCAGTTCGGCCTCGACTCCGTTCTCGGTGAGCCGGATGGGTCCGACGCGGCCGACCGGGACACCGCGGTAGGTGACGTTGGAGTGGGTGAACAGTCCGCCGGTCGTCTCCAGCCGCACGCGAACGGTGTAGTGGTCGCGGAGGCCGACGAGGTGGCCGACGTCCGCGTACCGCACTCCCACGACACCGAGGACCAGGGCGCCGATGACGAGGAACGCGAGGTTCTTGAGCCGGGTGGCCACGGTCGGCATCAGTTCCTCCCGGCGGACGGCAGGGGAAGGGGCAGCCCGTGGGCCGGCTGTGCGGTGGCGTCGTCCGGTGGGGTGAGCGCGGGGATGATCTGCGTCCCGGGCGCGGCGGTGAGGTCCAGGTAGACGTTGAGGTAGTCGCCCTTGACGCCACGCAGCACCTCGTCCGTGAACGGGTAGGTGAGCAGCACCTCGAGTGAGTCGGGCAGGGCCTTGCCCGAGTCGGCGAGCGCCTTGAGGGTGGGGCCGAGGGCCTTGAGGTCGGCGATCAGGTCGGCCTTGCTCCTGTTGACGGTGTCGACGGCGACGCCTGAGAGGGTGTCGAGGGCGCGGAGCATGGTGAGGAGCGAAGCGCGTTGCTTCTCCAGGACCTTGAGGCCGGGGCTGAGACGGGTGAGGACCGTGGCCACGTCCTGTTCGCGGGTGGCGAGGGTGGCGGTGAGCCGGTTGACGCCGTCGAGAGCGGCGGTGATGTCGCTCTTGTTGGCGTCGAGGGTGCCGACGAGGGTGTTGAGGCGTTCGAGCAGGGAGCGGACCTCGGTCTCGTTGCCGCGCAGGGCGGTGCCCAGTTCGGTGGTGATGGTGCGGAGCTGCTGGATGCCGCCGCCGTTGAGGAGCATCGACAGGGCGCCGAAGACCTCTTCGACCTCGGGGTTGCGGTTGGTGCGGCTCATGGGGATGCGGGCGCCGTCGCCGAGGGTTCCGTGGCCCTTGGGGGGTGCGGTGAGCTGGATGTACTTCTCGCCGAGCAGGCTGGACTGTTCGAGGTGGGCGTAGGCGTTGGCGGGGAGCGTGACTCCGCCGTTGACCCGCATGGTGACGGTGGCGGACCAGTCGCTCCTGTCGAGGGCGATGCGGGTGACGCGCCCGACGGCGACGTCGTTGACCTTGACCGCGGACTGCGGAACGAGGCTGAGGACGTCGGCGAACTCGGCGGTGATCTCGTACGGGCGGTCGCCGAGGTCGGCGCCCCCGGGCAGCGGCAACTGCTCGATGCCGGACAGCTCCAGGCCTCCCGTCGGTACGTCGCAACTGGCGACGGTCGCGGAGAAGCCGACGACGAGAGCGAGGGCGGCGGCCATGGCGGTGGCGGTGGTACGCGATGGCCGGTTCACCGCGGGCCCCCCTTCCCGGGCGTCCCGTAGACGGTGCCGACGGCGGGCAGCGGGAGTGCGGGCAGGGCCTGGCGGCGGCCGGGGTCGACGGGGACGAGGCCGCCGGAAGCGCCCGTAGGGGCTCCCCGGCCGAAGCTGAGCTCGTTGATGTCGGCCCGCCCGTTGAGGGTGCGGTGGAGCGGGTCGTAGGCCTTCACGGCGTTGCCGACGGCGAGGGGCGCCGTGTCGAGCGCTTCGGCCAGTGAGGCGCGCTGGTCGACGAGCGTCCGGGTGAGGGGGACGAGCAGGTCGACGTTCTTCCTCAGGCTGTCGCGGTTGTCCTCGATGAAGGTCTTGACCTGGGCGAGGGCGGTGCCGAGTTCCCTGAGTGCGGCGCCCAGGTTCTCCTTGTCCTCGGCGAGGAAGCCGGTGACGGTCGCGAGCCGCTGTTCGGCCGTGCGGACGTCGCCGTCGTTGTTCTTCAGCATGGTGGTGAAGGACTGGAGGGAGGTGAGGGTGGCGAAGAGGTCGCGGCTGCCGCGGTCGAGGGTCTTGGCGGCCTTGCCGAACTGCTCGAGGGAGTCGCCGATGGCCTTGCCGTTGCCCCGGAGGTTGGCGGCGCCGGTGTCGAGGAGCCCGGCCAGGGCTCCGTCGGCGTTGGCGCCCTTCGGGCCGAGTGCCTCGCTGAGTTCGGTGATGGACGCGTAGAGCTGGTCGACCTCCAGGGGTGTGGCGTTGCGGGCGGCGGGCAGGACGGCGCCTTCCCGGATCTCCGGTCCTCCCGTGTAGGCGGGCGCGAGCTGGATGTAGCGGTCGGCGACGACGCTGGGCGCGACGATGACGGCGTGGGCACCGGCGGGGACGCGGACGCCCTCGTCGATCAGCAGGGTCACCTCGACCTCCTTGCCCTTGGGGCGTACGGGACCGACGGTGCCGACCCGCACCCCGAGGATCCGGAGGTCGGAGCCCTCGTACACGCCGGTGGCCCGGTCGAAGCGCGCGGTGATGCGGGTGGTCCCGGACTCGTCGAGGGCCATGACGCCGGAGGCGCCGGCGACGGCCACGAGGGCGAGCCCGGTGGTGATGCCGAGGGCGCGTCGGAGGTTCACCGGGCACCGCCTCCTGCCGGCTTGGGCGGCATGCAACCGGTGGCCGGGGGCGTGCCGGGGGCGAGGTAGTGCTTGGGGACGAGACCGCAGACGTAGGTGTCGAACCAGCGGCCGTTGCCGAGGGTGTTGCCGACGAGCCGGTAGTAGGGGCCTGCCAGGGCGAGGGTCCGGTCGAGACCCTCGCGGTTCTTCAGCAGGACGCCGGTGACCCGGCTGAGCGCGGCCAGGGTGGGCCCGAGCTGCCGGTTGTTGTCCTGGACGAGGCCGGTGAGCTGGGTGCCGAGGTTGGTGGCGCCGGTGAGCAGCAGGTGGATGGCGTCGCGGCGGGCCTGGAGTTCGCCGAGGAGCAGGCTGCCGTCCTCCAGGAGCGTCTCGAAGCTGCTCTTCTTCCCTTCCAGGGTCTTCGTGAGCTGCTTGCTGCCCTTGAGGAGTTCGGCGAGCTGGGCGTCGCGCGACGAGACCGAGCGGGAGAGGGCGGACAGCCCGGTGGCGGCGCTGCGCACGTCGGGCGGGGAGTTCGCGAACGTGGCGGAGATGGCCCGGAAGCTCTCGGCCAGCGCCCGGGTGTCGATGGCGTCGATGGTGTCGCCGAGGCCGGTGAGGGCCTGGGTGACGTCGTAGGGGGAGGTGGTGCGGGAGGCGGGGATGCGTTCGGCGGGGTTCTGGGCGCGGGTGCCGAGGGGGTCGACGGCCAGGTACTTCTCGCCGAGCAGGGTCTTGATGGCGATGGCGGCGGTGCTGGAGTTTCCGATCCAGGTGGTGTCGTCGACCTCGAAGTCGACCTTGACCTTGGCTCCGTCGAGTCCGATGCCGGTCACTTCACCGACCTTGACGCCGGCGATGCGCACCTCGTCGCCCTCGTCGAGTCCGGCGGCTTCGGTGAAGTCGGCGCTGTAGGCGGTGGTGCCGCCGGTCAGAGCACCGATCTTGTAGGCGCCGAGGGCGAGGAGCGCGAGGAGGAGCAGTCCGACGACGCCGACGGTGACGGGGTTGCGCTCCCGTACGGGTGTGAGGGTCGGGAGCTTCCTGCGCGGACGCCCCGGACGCCGGAGACTCGGGCGCGGGAGGCTCGGGCGCCGGAGACTCGGGCGCGAGAGTCGGGGCCGCGGCGGTCGGGGTCGCGGGAAGCCCGGGCGGCGGGGGAGGTTCATGCGCGGCACCTCGATTCGGTGATCGCGACGCCGGTGGGCGGCTTGGAGCCGTCGTCGGTGGTGACACCGGTCACCGTGGCCTCGCAGAGGTAGAGGTTGAGCCACGATCCGTACGAGGCGATGCGTCCGACGGCCTGCATCTTGGCGGGCGTGGTGCGCAGGAAGTTCTCGATCCGGTCGGTGCTCTGCGCCAACTGCCCAGAGAGCTGGCCGAGTTGGCGGATGTCCTCCTTGAGCGGGGCGCGTCCGTCCTGGAGGAGCCCGGCGGTGACGGTGGTGAGCGACCCCATGGCGGTGATGGCCTCGCCGAGCGGCCGGCGGTCACCCGTGAAGCCGCTGACGAGCTGCTGGAGGGTGACGACGAGGTCGTTGAAGCCCGCCTCGCGGTCGTTGACCGTCTTGAGCACCGTGTTCAGGTTCCTGATCACTTCCCCGATGACCTTGTCCTTGCCCGCGACGGTGGTGGTGAGCGACCCGACGTGTGCGAGGAGGGAGTCGACGGTGCCGCCCTCTCCCTGGAGGACCTGCACAATCGATCCGGCCAGGCTGTTGACCTCGTTCGGCGACAAACCCTGGAAGAGCGGCTGGAAGCCGTTGAAGAGCTGGGTGAGGTCGAGCGCGGGGGTGGTGCGTTCGAGCGGGATGACGGCACCGGCGGGCAGGGACCGCCCGACGGGGCCCGCGCCCTGGTCGAGGTCGATGTAGCGCTGGCCCACCATGTTGAGGTACTTGATCGACGCGGTCGCCGAGGCGGGCAGGGCGCGGCCCCTCCGGACCGCGAAGGCGACTTCGGCGACCCGGCGGTCGGCGATGCTGATCGATTCGACCTGCCCGACCTTCACTCCGGCGATCCGGACGCCGTCGCCCTCGACGAGCCCGGTGACGTCGGTGAAGCGGGCCTTGTACGTGACGGTGTCGCCGACGCCCTGGTTGGCGACGGAGAACGCGAGGACGGTGGTGGCGAGGACGGTCACCACGATGAAGGCGAGCGATTTGGTGAGCGGTCCGGCGAGGGAGCGGCGCTTCACTTCAGGGTCACCTCCGCTCCGCGGAAGACGGGGCCGGTCAGGACGGTGCTCCAGTCCGGCAGGGACTGGGGGGCGGCGTTGAGGCCGGGGGCGATCAGTTCGTTGACGAGCCGGTTCTCCTGAGGCGAGTTGGGCAGGCCGAGGCCGCCCTGGTCATGGCCGGTGGGGGCGGGTTTCCCGGTGTACGGGACGGCGTAGCAGTGGGGCCCGCCGGTCGCCTCGTACACGGGCCGGTCCTTGCCGGGGACGTACGCGCCGAGGGAGGGGACCGTTCGGACGTTCACATGGAGGCCCGGCTCGTCGGTGCCCTTGCCGAGCGCCTTGTCCATGGCGGGGACGAAGCCCGCGAGGGTGCGCAGGGTGCAGGGGAACGAGGAGGAGTGGCGGGCGAGGAGCTCCAGGGTGGGGCGGGAGGCGGCGGAGAGCCGGATGAGGTTGTGCCGGTTGTTCCGGAGGAACGCCGTCAGGTCCTGGGCGGAGGCGGTGGTGGCGCCGTACAGGCCGGCGAGCCGGGCCTGTTGGTCGGCGAGGGTGCCGCTGGTGGTGGTGAAGTCGGTGAGGGCGTCCAGTACGTCGGGGGCGGCGTCGCCGTACACCCGGCTGACCTCGACGAGGTGGGCGATGTCGCGGTTGAGTGCGGGCAGGTGGGGGTTGAGGCGCTTCAGGTGCGCTTCGAGGGTGACAAGGGTGCGGCCGAGCTGCTCCCCGCGCCCTTCGAGGGCCTGGGCGACGGCGGTGAGGGTGGCGGACAGCTTCTCGGGCTTGACGGCGGTGAGCAGCGGGAGCAGTTGGTCGAGGACCTGTTCCAGTTCGATGGCGTTGGCGGAGCGGTCCTGCGGGATCGTGGCACCGGCCGCGAGGGGGCGGGCGGACGGGTTGTCGCCGGGTGGTACGAGGGCGACGAACCGTTCGCCGAAGAGGGTGGTGGGCAGCATCTGGGCGGTGACGTCGGCCGGAACGCGCCCGAGGTGGCGGGGGTCGACGGCGAGGGTGAGGCGCGCGCCGGTGCCGGCGGCGCTGATGTCGCGCACCTCGCCGATGACGACGCCGCGCAGCTTGACCTCGGCGCCGCGGTGCATCTCGTTGCCGGCGCTGGTGGTGAGGACGGTGATCGTGGCGTCGCGGGTGAACTCCTTGTCGTACACGGCCAGCGACAGCCGTACGAGGAGGACGGGCACGAGCAGGAACACGACTCCGGCGAGGCGTCTGCGGAGTTTTTTCGCGGTCATCCGGCCACCTTCACGGTCGTCGTCGCGCCCCAGAGCGCGAGCGAGAGGAAGAAGTCGGTCACGCTGATCAGCACGATGGCGTTGCGTACGGAACGCCCGACGGCGACGCCGACGCCGGCCGGGCCGCCGGTGGCGCGGAAGCCGTAGTAGCAGTGGGCGAGGATCACCAGCACGCTGAAGATCAGGACCTTGAGGATGGACAGCAGGACGTCGTCCGGGGAGAGGAAGAGGGTGAAGTAGTGGTCGTACGTGCCCGCCGACTGGCCGTTGAACAGGACGGTGACCGCGCGGGACGCCACGTAGGAGGAGAGCAGCCCGATCGCGTAGAGCGGGATGATCGCGACGACACCCGCGATGATGCGGGTGGTGACGAGGTACGGCATGGAGCGCACGCCCATCGCTTCGAGGGCGTCGACCTCCTCGTTGATGCGCATGGCGCCGAGCTGGGCCGTGAAGCCGGCGCCGACGGTGGCGGAGAGGGCCAGCCCGGCGACGAGCGGGGCGATCTCGCGGGTGTTGAAGTAGGCGGAGATGAAGCCGGTGAAGGCCGATGTGCCGATCTGGTTGAGGGCGGCGTAGCCCTGGAGGCCGACGACGGTGCCGGTGAACAGGGTCATGGCGATCATCACGCCGATGGTGCCGCCGATGACGCCGAGACCGCCGCTGCCGAAGGCGACCTCGGCGAGCAGGCGTTGCACTTCCCGGGAGTAGCGGCGCAGGGTGCGGGGGATCCAGGCGAGTGCCTTGACGTAGAAGATGAGGTGGTCGCCGGAGCGGTCGAGCCAGGCGAGCGGGGATGCCATCGTCACGCCCCCTTCGCGGGGACGAGCTGGAGGTAGAGCGCGGTGAGGACCATGTTGACGAAGAAGAGGAGGAGGAAGGTGATGACGACGGACTGGTTGACCGCGTCGCCGACCCCCTTCGGTCCCCCGCGCGGGTTGAGGCCCCGGTGTGCGGCGACGATGCCGGCGAGGAAGCCGAAGATCAGCGCCTTGATCTCGCTGATCCAGAGGTCGGGGAGCTGGGCGAGGGCGGAGAAGCTGGCGAGGTAGGCGCCGGGGGTGCCGCTCTGCATGATCACGTTGAAGAAGTAGCCGCCGAGGGTTCCGACGACGGAGACCATGCCGTTGAGGAGGACGGCGACGAGCATGGTGGCGAGGACGCGTGGGACGACGAGGCGTTGGACGGGTGAGACGCCCATGACCTCCATGGCGTCCAGCTCCTCCCGGATCTTGCGCGACCCGAGGTCGGCGCAGATGGCGGAGCCGCCGGCGCCGGAGATCAGCAGGGCGACGATCAGCGGGCTGGCCTGCTGGATCACGGCCAGGACGCTGGCTCCGCCGGTGAACGACTGGGCGCCGAGCTGCTGGGTCAGCGAGCCGACCTGGAGGGCGATGACCGCGCCGAACGGGATGGAGACCAGGGCGGCGGGCAGGATCGTGACGCTCGCGACGAACCAGAACTGTTCGATGAACTCCCGGAGTGGGAAGGGCCGCCGGAAGGTGTCCCGTGCGACGGTGGCGGCGAGGGCGAACAGCCGCCCGGTCTCCCACAGCGGCGCGAGCACCCGCGCGGGCGTGGGCCGGTGCGTGACGGTTCCGGCACCGGCACGGTGGTCCACGGGGGTGTCTCGGCGGGCTTCTGGGTGAGCGTCTCGGCGGGCCTCCGGATGGGCTTCAGTGCGGGCTTCTGGAGGGGCATCTTCGTGGGTGCTCGCTTGCACGTCGGGGTACGGGGCGGGTGGGGTGGGCGGGATGGTGGCGTCCGAGCCGGGCGCGGAGGGTGCGACGAGACGGGGCGTCTTCGGGCGCTCCCGGGTCATGAGGCGGCACCGCCGACCGGGTCGGCGGCGGGGGCATAGCTGCGGAGGATCGCGGTTCTGGCGGCCTCCGGCAGGCGGGGCAGCATGGCGAGGACCCGTTCGCGGCGGCGGAGGACGGCGGCGCGGGGCGGCATGCCAGGTGAGGGCTCCAGCTGGGGGGCGAGCGCGCGGGGCGCGTACGCAGAGGGCGTGCGTTGCTCGCGCGCCAGCGTCGCGGCGTCCTTCTCCTCCGACATGCCGATGGGCCCTTCGCGCCGCCCGCTGAGAAATTGCGCCACGACCGGCTCGTCGCTGGTGAGCAGGACCTCGCGCGGTCCGAAGGTGACGAGATTGCGCCGGAACAGCATCCCCATGTTGTCCGGGACGGTGGCCGCGATGTCGAGATTGTGGGTGACGATCAGCATCGTGGCGTCGATCTGGGCGTTGAGGTCGATCAGCAACTGCGAAAGGTAGGCGGTGCGGACCGGGTCCAGGCCCGAATCGGGCTCGTCGCAGAGGATGATCTGGGGGTCGAGGACGAGGGCGCGTGCCAGTCCGGCACGTTTGCGCATTCCGCCGGATATCTCGCCGGGCAGTTTTCCTTCGGCGCCCACGAGTCCGACCATCTCCATCCGCTCCATCACGATGCGGCGGATCTCCGACTCCTTCTTGCGGGTGTGCTCGCGCAGCGGAAAGGCGATGTTGTCGAACAGCGACATGGACCCGAAGAGCGCCCCGTCCTGGAACATCAGCCCGAACAGCTTCCGCGTCTCGTAAATGTCGCGCTCGGGACTGTTCACCATGTCGACACCGTTGATGAGGACGCGTCCCTGTTCCGGTTTCAGCAGCCCGATGACGGATTTCAGGAATACGGTCTTCCCGGTACCCGAGGGGCCGAGCATCACACTGACCTCGCCTGCGGGCAGGGTGAGGGTGACGTCCTGCCAGATGTTCTGTGTGCCGAAGGATTTGGTGAGTCCTTCGACGACCACTTCTGTTCCCACCACAACTCCCAGGTCCCGCTCTTGCTGAGGAAGTGACAAAAGTGCGTCGGGGGGCGCACGTTACGGTCATTCACGGGCCTTCGACAAGCGCCGCGTAAGACGAATTCCCACCAACGGATCGGATTGTCACCGCGTGACAAACCGGCCCGGTCTCTTTGTCGCCCCGTGCGCAGTTGCGGCCGGTCGGTTCACCGTTCGGGCTTCGGCTTGGGCGGGTGGGGGCAGTGTTCCGGCTGGCCCGGGGAGCACAGCACGCCCTGGGTCATCCTGGTGTGGTTGCCGCCCCCGGACAGGGACGCCGTGAACAACGGGTCCAGGTCCTCCGTGACGCCGCAGCCGCTGAATTCGGGAATGGTCGCGGTGCCGGTCAGCGGGCCACCGGTGACCACCGTGTAGCCGTGCGGCCTGCCCTCGGCGTCGTACGAGCCGCGGCCCGTCAGGGCCAGTTCCATGGGCCGGGCGGTGCGGCACGCGGGGCCGACGTCGAGCGGGGTGCCGTTCACCTCGACGTCGTGGAGCCGCACCCACAGCTTCGCGGTCGCCTTCGTCACCTCGGAGAACCGCCCGTCGGGCGAGAAATAGCTTCCGGTGGCGATCTCCATCGGCGTGTCCAGGGTGAATTCCGCGGTTGCGGTCGTCGGCATGAACCCGAAGGTGAGGAACGTCGACCGGACGGGCGGCAATTGCGGCTTCCCCTTGTGGTCGAAGACGGCGTCGCTGTACATGGTGAAGACGAGCCCGTCGTCGCGGGGGCACTGATAGGTCTGGGTGGCCTTGGCCATGTTCACCTTCATCAGTCCGGGCTCCTTGATGAACATGGCCGAGCCCAGTTTCAGGACGTTGGCGTAGCCGGCGATATAACCGTGGCTCGGAACGGGGTCCTGCGTCACGGGCGGGGCCTCCACGCACTCGTCGGCCGGACCGGCTTGGTGGCCCTGGTGCTGGCCCGGATCCTCCCCCTGGCCCTGCCCCTGTTCCTGCTCGGTGGCCCTGTCCGGCGGTGTCCCCGCCTGCCCGTCGCCCTGCCCGCCGTCCTGCTCGTCGCCGTCCGCTTCATCCGCGTCGTCCGGGCCGGGCGAGGGCTCGTCCACGGACGGCGGCCCGCCACCGGCGCCGGGCACCGGGAGGACCGCTACCCGGCCGATGATCAGGTCCTGATCCGGTTCGGGCTCGCAGAGGACGGAGAGTCCGGGCGGAGTCGTCGGGGTGTTGTCGCCCTTGCGCAGGAGCAGGTCCAGGGTGACGGACCCCGTGGAGAAGGTGAGCTCACCTCCGGAAGGGGCGGTCACGGTGGGCACGGCGCCCGCGCCCTCGACCGTGTACGGCCCCGTGGCGGGAAGGGCGCTGTCCGGGGCGGCCAACTGCGTCCACGGCAGGTCGGCGGTGTCATCGCCCTGCGTCACCCGCCCGGCAAGGCGCACCGCTCCGCTCGCGGTCGCCGCGCCGCGTGCGGTGAGTTCGGCCACCGCCTCCGCCGGCAGGCGTACGGCGACCCGCACGTCCGAGGGCCGCACCGGCCGGCCGGCCGCGACCTGCCGCGGCAGCGTGGCCGAGACCCGCACCTCCGCCCGGTGTTGCCCACCCGGCAGGCCGCACCGGTAGCCGAAGTCCGCCCCGGCGGGCCGCACGCCCTCGTCCACGGCGACCCCGGTCCCGGTACCGGCCCCCGGCACGAGCCCCGCCACCAGGACCACGGCCCCCACCGACGCGGTGCGGGCCCAGGTCCGCCGCCCGCGCCGCCCGCTCAAGCTGCTGCCCATCGGTCAACCCCCAGATCGCCCGCTCCTGCCCGTCCCCATCGTGGGCACCCGCCGTCACGTGGCCGTGCGGCCGGTCCAGGCCGACCGCACGACTCGAACGCGGGCTCGCCCGCGGGCTTACGGGCTGGTGACCGTGATGACCGGTGAAACCTGGTACTTGGCACCGAACTTGGCCTTGTCACCGGTCTTGATCAGCCCGGCGCACGAGCCGGACGCGCTGGTGACGGTCAGCGCGGGCGTCGTGTCGGGCACGATCTCCAGGACACCGGTGGCGTTGGTGTAGCTGCCGGTGTTGGCGGACCCTTCGATCGTCGCGTTGCAGGTGCCCAGCACGCTGGTGCCGGTGAGGGTCACCTTGACGCCGCTCAGCGATCCCCTGGTGACGCCGGCGCCGTAGGTCGCCCCGTTGAGCTTCATGGGCTGGACGGACTGGGAGACCCACTTCGACCCCAGCGGACCGTTGCACTTGGTGGCGGACGTGCCGAAGGTGGCGCTGCCGATGGTGGCCAGTCCGGCGCCACTGGCGTACACGCCGTCCACGGCGGTCCCGCTCGCGCCGTAGACGGAACAGGTGATGGTGGCGCCGGTGGTCACATTGGTGAGGACGGCGTTGGCGGCCGCGACGTTCGTGGCGCTGAAGGCGTCGTTGGCGGCGGGGTTGGTGACGGTCCACTGGGCCTGGGGGGCGGCCGAGGCGGTCGTCGCGGACACTCCGGCGGCGGCCAGTAACGCGGCGGCGGAAAGGACGGAGATTCTGGTAATGCGTCGCACGGGCTTTTCCCTCCTGCGGGGATGGGGCGTACCTGATGACCGCTCTCCGCCGACGCGTACACGGCTCTTACGCCTCGGAGAAAAGCGGTAGCGGCTCAATTCACGGAACGCGGGGCCTGTTTCGGACGGCCACCAGGTCGAGCACCTTGCGCGATTGACGCTACGAGCGAGTAACCGGGCACGCAATACTCGACCGTAAGTTTTCCCCGACACTCTTACCGATGGGTATTTTCTTGTCGCCCGGGCAACAGATCACTGGGGCTTCTTATGCGGAAGTGAGCACTCCCGCCCCGTGGTCCCCGTACCAGCCGCCCTCCGGAGGCGGTGACGGTCGGGCTTCGGCCAGATCCGTGCGCCGTGCCCGCGCCCCAGGTCGGAACTGATGCGCCCTCGGCGGCACTTGGTCTATGTTCGGCTCCCCACGAAGTGTCACCTCCGTCCGCGTGGGAGCGCTTCCCCCACGCGCCCCGCACACCACCTCCCCCACCGGCACGCCCGGAGAAGGAGGGGCCACCCGCCATGCCCCGCATCACCACCCAGCCGTCGGACGCGGGCGAGCCACTGGGGCCGCTCCCCCAGGAGTTCGCCGCCATCATCCGGCCCGAACTGCCGAGCCTCATCAAGGAGATAGGCCTCGAGGTCACTCGCGCCTACCCCGAGTACGCCCGGCTCCTCAGCGGCCCGTACGCCCAGGCGATCCGCCTCGGCGTCGAGCAGAACATCTCCGTCTTCGTCGACCAGGTCGCCTCCCCCTCGGCTCCCACGACCCTGCGCGACGAGATGTGCCGCCGGTTCGGCCGTTTCGAGGCGTACGAGGGGCGCAGCCTGGAGACCCTGCAAGGGGCCTACCGCCTGGGCGCGCGGGTCGCGCTGCGGCGCGCCAAGAAGGTCGGCCGCCGCTACCACCTCTCCCCCACCCTGATGCTCAGCTTCGCCGACGCGCTGTTCGCCTACGTCGACGAGCTGGAGGCCCTGTCCCGCGAGGGCTATCTGCAAGTCCGGGCGGAGACCGTCGAACAGACCGAGGCGTTACGCAGGCGGCTCCTGCACCTCGTTCTCGCAGGGCCGCCCGTACCGCGCACCGCCGTCGCCGAGTTGGCCGAGCAGACCGGCTGGCCGTTGCCCGACCGGGTCACGCCGATCGCCCTGCGCTCCCCCGCACGGCTCTCCCCCTCCGGGAAACTCGACAACGATGTCCTGATCGACCTGAGCACCCCTCAGCCGCTTCTCCTCCTCCCCGGCGCGCCGGACGACGGGCGAAGACGCGCACTGGAGGCGGCGCTCCCCTCGACCCGGGCCGCCGTCGGCCTCACCGTCCCCACCTCTTCCGCCGCCGACTCGCTGCGCTGGGCCCGCCGCGTGCTGGAGTTGATCGACGCGGGCGTCATCGAGGACGCCCCGCTCACCTACTGCGCCGACCATCTGATCACCCTCTGGCTCATGGCCGACCCCGCCCTCGTGGACCAGCTCGCCGAGCGTGAACTCGCCCCGCTCGCCGGGCTCACCCCCACCCGCCGCGACCGGCTCGTCGAGACCTTGCGCATCTGGCTGGACACCCGCGGCACCGCCGCGCAGATGGGTGAACTGCTCGACGTCCACCCCCAGACCGTCCGCTACCGGATGCGCAACCTGGAAGCCCGCTTCGGCGGCCGGCTCGCCGACCCGCGGTCCAGGTTCGCGACCGAGGCGGTACTGCGGGCACTGCACCTGCGACGCGACACGGCAACCGGCGGACGGCACACCGGCGGCTGAACATCCTGCGACAGCGGGTCCGGCACGACGGCCAGGCCCGTACGACAGGGGGCCCGGTGGGACGCCGGTCCCGTACGGCCCCAGACCCGTACGACACCGCGTCCGCGACAAAAATCATGGCCTCCGGGGCAAACGGTTGCAGCACAGATACAAACCCTTGGGGAAAACGCGAACCTGATGCTGTACCCATGGAGGGAGCACAGCAAACAGACAGCTGCCACAAGCAGGCTCAAGCAGTGAAGGACTCCACGTGACCGCGTCGCCCCTCGTCCCCGTCCCGATCCCCGACCGGGTCGCCGCCCTCATCGGGTCGTGCATGCCGATCGGCATCCTGCAGGCGGAGATCGACGCCGAGTGCGCGGCGCGCGAGGTGTACCGGTTCCGCGCACCCCTGTGCACGGAGGACCAGGCGGACCGCGAGCACGCGCTGGCGGCGCTGGCCAGGGCGAACAAGGTGCTCGGCGCGTACAACCCGGGCCTCCTGCTGCGGCCGGGTGCGGCGTGGCACTGAGCGCGTCACCCCGGGGCGGCGCGGCCGGGCGCGGGGTCCCGGGGCGAACCGCGCGGGCCCCCGTGGCGGCCCTTCGGACGTCCGTGCGAGCGTAGCTCCGTGATCACTGTCGACAAGCCGACGCCGCCCGACCGGGACGCCTGGGAGGCGCTCTTCGGGTGTTCGGCACGATCTACGCGAACGCGCTGGCGCCCCATCTTCAGGAGGGCGTGGCAGGGCGGCGGCGGTCGCCGGGGCACCGGACGCCTCGGTGCTGGCGCGGGCGGCGCAGAGCCCGGCCGGGGTGCACGCGTTGCCGGCGGACCAGGCCGCGCCGGTCATCGAGGCTTACGCGGACACGCTGCACACCGTGTTCCTGTGGACGGTGCCGGTGGCGGCCGTCGGGTTCGTGGTGGCGCTGTTCCTGAAGCAGGTGAAGCTGCGCGACACGGCGAGGGCGACGGCGCCCGACATGGGCGAGGGTTTCTCCTCACCGGTGGCGACCGCGGACTCGGCGCAGCTCCTGGAGCTGTCGGTGGGCAGGCTGCTGCGCCGGACGGACCCGGACACGGTGCGGCAGGTGGTCGCCGCGTCCGACACGCGACTGGACCCGGCGGGCGCGTGGGCGGTGATGCAGGTGGAGCTGCTGACCCGGCTGGTCGGGCACGCGAGCCTCGGCCTGATCGCGGCACGCCGCCGACTGCCACCGGAGGTGCTGGTGCCGGTGTTCGACCGGATGGTCGAGGAGGGGTATCTGACCCGGGACGGTCACCTGTTCTCACACACCGGGGCGGGGGCGCGCGAGGCCCGGGTGATCAGCGAGGCGTGGGGGGAATGGCTGGCCGGGCAGGTCGAGCGGGAGTCCGGCCGCCCCAGCGGTCCGGAGCTGCGGGCGGCGGTGGACGCGATCGCGAAGCGGCTGCTGGCGGAGGACCTGGCGGCGGCGATGCCCGGTCGGTGAGGGCGACCAGCCGGTGAGGCGCCTGAACGGTGAGGGACCCAGCCGGTGAGGCGGCAGGCCGGTGAGGCGCCTGGACGGTGAGGCGGCAGGCCGGTGGGGCGACCAGCCGATGAGCCCACCAGCCCGTGATGGGCTAGTCGGCGAAGGTCCCGTCCACGTACACCCAGGCGCCGTCGGCCTTCTCGAAGCGGCTTCGCTCGCGCAGCGCGCCCTGCTCGCCCCGGTGGGTGTAGCGGGCGACGAAGGTGACCGTGCCGCTGGTGTGGAACAGGGTGCCGTCGGTGGTGTCGGCGATCTCCAGGCCGGTCCAGCGCATGGCCGGGTCGAAGTCGACGCTCCGGGGGCGGGTGGCCGGCGCCCAGGTGCGCAGCAGGTACGGCTCGTCGCGGACGACGAAGGCGCTGTAGCGGGAACGCATCAGGGCTTCGGCGGTCGGGGCGAGAGCCTCACCCGTGTGAAACCGGCCACAACAGGCTCCGTAGGCGGCGGGCAGCCCGCAGGGGCACGGGGCCTCGGCGGCGACCGCCGGCATGGGCTGCTCGGAGGCGGCGGACCGGGCGTTACGGGAGGTCGGACGGGTGGCGGGGCGGCGGGCGGCGGTGCGTCGGGGCATGGGTCCATTCTGCCGGTCGGTGGCGGGGGTGCGGCCGGGTGTCCGTATTGCAGCGGAGAGTAGTGAGATCCCTACACATTGGCCGCGTACCGTCACATGTACCGAAGTTGACGAGTGATGGAGGGGATCATGCAGCCGTTCGCGTGCAGCTACGCGCGTCCGCAGAAGGCTTCGGAGGACGTCACCGCTCTCTACACGTACGACCCGGCGCTCCAGCTGAACGTCCTGCCGGACGGGCGTCCGGCGATCAGCGATCGCGCGCTGGTCCTGGCCGCCGGTACGACCACGTCCACCGCCGGCTCCCAGACGCATTTCGACGACTGAGTGGCCCGGCCGGGCGAACGCTGATGACCGTACTGATCCTGACGAGCCCTCAGGACGTCACGGCCGACATGGTGGTGGCCGAGCTGCACGAGCGGGGTGTGCCGCTCGTGCGGCTGGATCCCGCCGATCTGCCCGGTGGGGCCGATCTGTCGGCCGAGTACGTCCACGGGGACTTCCACTGCTACCTCTCGGCGCAGGGGCGCATGGTCAGCTCCCGGGCCCTGCGCTCCATCTGGGTGCGCAGGCCGGGCGAGCCGGCGGCGCACGCGCCCGGGGCGTCGGCGTGGCTCGGTGCCGAGACCGGACAGGCGCTGTACGGGATGCTGTACTCGACCACGGCGCGCTGGATGAATCACCCTCGGCAGGCGGCGCAGGCCCGGTACAAGCCCTGGCAGTTGCGCCTCGCGCACCACAGCGGTTTCGCCGTGCCGCCCACCCTCATCACGACGTTCCCTCGGGTCGCCGAGGAGTTCGCCGCGCGGTACGAGCGGGTCGTGGTCAAGTCCCTGTCGGGGCCGCCGCGCACGGAGCCGCCGGTCGCGCTGCCCACCACGCTGGTGGAGCCGGGCGCCGACTTCGCGGGGGTCGCGGCCGGGCCGACGCTGTTCCAGGGGTACGTGCCCAAGCGGGCGGACGTCCGGCTGACGTGCGTCGGCCTGCGGTTGTTCGCCGCCCGCAAGGCCGCCGCCGAGGGGCAGGTCGACGGGCGCTTCGGTGACACCGGGCACTCCTGGGAGCCGGCGGAGGTGCCGGACCGGATCGTCCGGGCGGTCCGGGAGTACATGGACCTGGCGGGTCTGGCGTACGCCGCGTTCGACTTCGCCGAGGACGCCGAGGGGCTGTGGTGGTTCCTGGAGTGCAACCAGGGCGGGCAGTTCGGCTTCGTGGAGCTGGAGACCGGCCAGCCGATCGCCGGGGCGGTCGCCTCCTGGCTGGGAGCTCCGCCCGCACACCTCTGATCGCGGCCCGGTGGAAACCGGCCATTGTGGGGGCCGTCGCGCCAAGAGGGACGCGCGGTGGTTCCGGGTCGGGCGGGTCGGCCCTATGCTCCTGCGACCGACGAGACGTTACCGCGGGTAAAGGGTGGGTGGGCATGGACCGTACGGGTACGACGCGACGCACCTTCATGGCGGGCGCCACCGCCGTCACCGGGGCGGTCGGGGTGGGCGCCCTGCCTGCCCCTGCCGCCGCCGCGGCCCCTCCCGCCGCGGACACGGCCCCACCGCCCTCCGTGGCGGTGCTCGGCGGCGGGGTCGCCGGGCTCACCGCCGCGCACGAGCTCGCCGAGCGCGGTTTCCGCGTCACCGTCTACGAGCGCCGCGCGCTCGGCGGCAAGGCGCGCAGCATGGACGTGCCCGGCAGTGCCAGGGGCGGGCGCAGACCGCTGCCCGCCGAGCACGGCTTCCGTTTCATCCCGGGCATCTACCACAACCTCCCCGACACGATGCGGCGCATCCCCTTCCCCGGCAACCCGCGGGGCGTCTTCGACAACTTGATCGCGCCGCGCGAGATGATGTTCGCCCGCACGGGCCGCGAGGACCTGCGGATGCCCATCCCCTGGCCCGGCCACCAGCCGGAGCGGCTCACGCTCGACGAGATCCGCCGCGCCCTGACCGCGCTCGTCGAAACGGCCACCGGGCTGCCCCTCCACGAGGCCGCGTACTTCGTCAACCGGGTGCTCGTCTTCCTGACCAGCTGCGACGAGCGGCGCGACACGGTGTGGGAGCGCACGCCGTGGTGGGTCTTCACCCGCGCGGCGCGGATGTCGGAGACGTACCAGCGGATCCTCGCCATCGGCGTCACCCGCAACATCGTGGCCACCAAGGCGGAGGAGGCCAGTACCCGTACGGTCGGCACGCTCGGCGAGGCGTTCGTCTTCAACGCGCTCGGCCGCGGCGCGGACGGCCCGCCGGACCGGATCCTCGACGCGCCCACCAACGAGGCGTGGATCGACCCGTGGGAGGCCCACCTGCGGTCCCTGGGCGTCGAGTTCCGGATCGGCTGGACCCTGCGCGAGGTGCTGTACGGCGACGGTCACGTCACCGGCGCGCTGGTCGAGAACCCCGACGGCGTACGCACCACCGTCACCGCCGACCACTACGTCTGCGCGCTGCCGGTCGAGCACGCGCGGCGCACCTGGGGCGCGGCGCTGCGTGCGGCGGACCCGCAGCTGGCGCGGTGCGACAAGCTCCGGACGGACTGGATGACGGGCATCCAGTTCTATCTGACCGAGCGCCCGCCCATGGTGCACGGCCATGTCAACTGCATCGACTCGCCCTGGTCGTTGACGGCGATCGCCCAGGCCGAGCACTGGCGGGAGCGGGACTTTCCCGCCGACTACGGTGACGGGGTGGCCGTGGACTGCCTGTCCGTGGACATCTCGGAGTGGGACAAGCCGGGGATCCTGTACGGGAGGACCGCGAAGCAGTGCACGCGCGAGCAGGTGGCCCGCGAGGTGTGGGCGCAGCTCAAGGCGGCCCTCAATGACACCGGCCGTACGGTGCTCAAGGACGCCGCCCTGCACTCCTGGTTCCTGGACCCGGGGGTGGACGGCCTCGGCACGCCGAACCCCACCAACGAGGACGAGTTGCTGATCCATCCGGTCGGCACGTTCCACCACCGCCCCTCGGCGGCCACGGCGGTCCCCAACTTCTTCCTGGCGGGCGACTACGTGTCGGTCGACATCGACCTGGCGACGATGGAGGGCGCCAACGCCGCCGCCCGCCAGGCCGTCAACGCGCTGCTGGACCGGACCGGTTCGGACGCCGCTCGGTGCGCCGTGAAGCCGCTTTTCCGGGCCCCGGAGATCGAAGCGCTCAAGCGGCACGACCGCACCCGTTACCGGCTGGGGCTGCGCAACGCGCTCGACCTGGGGTGATCCGAGTAGCGTGACGGTCATGAAGCTGACGATTCTGGGTGGCGGCGGGTTCCGGGTGCCGCTGGTGTACCGGGCGCTGCTGGGTGACCGTGCGGAGGGCAGGGTCACCCGGGTGACGCTGCACGACGTGGACGCGGACCGGCTCCGGGCGATCGGCGGGGTGCTGGCCGAACAGGCCCGGGACGTGCCGGACGCGCCGGCGGTCACGACCACCACCGACCTCGGCGAGGCGCTGCGGGGCGCGGACTTCGTGTTCTCGGCGATCCGCGTCGGGGGCCTGGCCGGGCGGGCGGCCGACGAGAGGGTGGCGCTGGCCGAGGGGGTGCTCGGGCAGGAGACGGTGGGTGCGGGCGGTATCGCGTACGGGCTGCGTACGGTCCCGGTGGCGATGTCGATCGCCCGGCGGATCGCGGAGGTCGCCCCCGACGCCTGGGTCATCAACTTCACCAACCCGGCCGGGCTCGTGACGGAGGCGATGTCGCGGATCCTGGGCGACCGGGTGATCGGCATCTGCGACTCGCCCGTGGGCCTGGGGCGGCGGGTGGCACGGCTGCTGGGCGCGGATCCGGACGAGGCGTGGTTCGACTACGTGGGCCTGAACCATCTGGGCTGGCTGCGGGGCGTGCGGGTGGCGGGGCGGGACGAGCTGCCCCGGCTGCTGGCGGACGCGGAGGCGCTGGGCTCCTTCGAGGAGGGCAAGCTGTTCGGCGCGGAGTGGCTGCGCTCGCTGGGCGCCATCCCCAACGAGTACCTGCACTACTACTACTTCAACCGGGAGGCGGTACGGGCCTACCGGGAGGCCGGGCGGACCCGTGGCGCGTATCTGCGCGAGCAGCAGACCGCGTTCTACGGCTCGCCCTCCCTGGAGACCTGGCACGCCACGCTCGCCGAGCGGGAGGCCACCTACATGGCGGCCAACCGGGAGGCGGCCGGCGTCGGGGACCGGGCCGAGGAGGACCTGGAGTCGGGCGGCTACGAGAAGGTCGCCCTGGCGCTGATGCGGGCCATCGCCCGCGACGAGCGCACCACCCTCATCCTGAACGTCCGCAACCGCACCACCCTGTCGGTGCTGGACACGGACGCGGTCATCGAGGTGCCCTGCTTCGTCGACGCGAACGGCGCCCATCCGGTGTCGGTGTCGCCGCTCCCGTACCACGCGGTGGGACTGGTGACGGCGGTCAAGGCGGTCGAACGCGAGGTGCTGGCGGCGGCGGAGGGCGGGTCGCGGCAGGCGGCCGTGAAGGCCTTCGCCCTGCACCCGCTGGTCGACTCGGTGTCGGTGGCGCGACGGCTCCTGGACGCCTACGTGAACGAGCACCCGGGGCTGGCCTATCTGGTGTAACAGTGGCCAACAGCGGTGTCTTTACGGCACGTTGGCCGCACCGTACGCTCCGGCCCCATGGTTGCCCAACGCCTTGGACGAGCCGCCGCGCTGATCGGCGCGGCCTCCCTTCTCACCACCGCTCTGGTGGGCTCCGGACCGGCCACCGCCGGGGAGCGCCCGCCGGTCACCGAGTCCGCCACCGTCGTCCCCGTACAGACCACGGGCCCCGCCGACAAGCGGTTCAACCTGGTCCTGCTCGGGGACGGCTACACCGCCGAACAGCTCCCGGAGTTCCGGGCGGACGTCGACAAGCACCTCAACGTGCTGTGGAGCATCGAGCCGTTCGCCTCCTACCGCTCGTACATCAACGTGTGGGCCGTCGAGGTCCCCTCCCCCGAGTCGGGCGTCGACTGCGACCCCGGCCTGGACGCGCCGCGTCGCGACACACCGCTCGGGATGGGCTTCTGGAACGGCTGCGACGCGAACAGCGTGCAGCGGCTGCTGACCGTGGACAGCGGCGCGGCGAACGCGCTCGCCGACCTCGTCCCCGGCTCGACGGCCGCCAACCGCCAGATCGTCGCCCTCGCCAACAGCGACACCTACGGCGGCGCGGGCGGCACGTACGCCACCGCGTCCGGCGGCAACGCCCTGTCGTCCCTCATCACGCCGCACGAGATCGGCCACTCGCTGGGCAAGCTCCAGGACGAGTACGACTACTACGGGCGCGGCGTCCCCGGGGGTGCGTACGAGGGCGGTGAGCCCTCGTCCGCGCACCACACCGTGCTCACCGAGCGGCAGATGAAGGACCAGCGGGCCAAGTGGTGGCGCTGGCTGGGCGAGGAGAGCGAGTCCGGCGGTGTCATCGGGCGGTACGAGGGCGGGCTCTACAGCACCAAGGGGGTGTGGCGGCCCAGTCGGCATTCCCTCATGAAGACCCTCGGGTACGCCTTCGACCAGGTGGGGCGCGAGGCGATGGTCCAGGCGATCTCGTCGAAGGTGAACCTGGTGCAGGGCCACACGCCGAACGGCGCGCCGATCGGCGCCGACCGGACGGTGTGGGTGGACACTCTGCACCCCCTGGGCGGGGAGCTGGACGTGGTGTGGCGGCTGGACGGGCGCCCCGTGCGGTCGACGGGCGGTGCCCGCACGGTCGACCTGCGGCGGCTGGACGTGCCGCGCGGCAGGCACACGCTGACGGCGACGGTCACCGATCCGACGCCGTTCGTGCGGGACCCGGCGGTACGCGGATCGGCGGGGCTGACCCGTACGGTGACGTGGACGGTCGACACGTCGGTGGCGACGCGGCCGGTGTCCGTGGCGCCGGAGTTCACCGGCCACACGGCCACCGACGCGCCCGTCGGCGCCCGGTCGGTGGTGTACGCCGACACCACGCACCCGGTCGACCGGACGCTCGCCGTCCGGTGGCGCCTGGACGGGCGGCCGGTGGTGAACCCGGGCAATGACCGTGACCTGGACCTGTCGGCGCTGCGGCTGCGCCCCGGCACCACGCACACGCTGACCGCCCGGATCGCGGGCACCGACCGCGAGCTGCGCTGGACGGTCGACGCGACGGCCGCCACGGCCTCGTACGAGCTGTCGAAGCCGCTGCGCACGGTGCACCGCCCGGGGCGGCCGGTGGAGTACGTGTACGACGGCGCGTTCACGATGCGGCTGACCGCGCGGGACGACCAGGACGGGTACGTGGTCAGCCAGTTCCGGGTGAACGGCGACGGCTGGTACACCTACTACGGCTGGCCGACGGACGCCGACGCGCCGTTCCGGTTCACCCCGGGCGGCACGGAGATCGACGGTCTGGTGTACGGGAAGCTCGGCACCCCGCGCGTGGTGCCGTGGGACGACGCGACACCGGAGTACGGCACGCACACCGTGGAGTACCGGACGATCGACTCGGCCGGGAACACCGGCCCCGCGAAGAGGTTCCTCGTGACCCTGGTGCCCCAGCGGTAGGGGCGGCTGTTCGCCGGGCTCCGGACACCGGAGCCCGGCCGGTGGTCCCGGCCCGGCCGTCGGTCGTCCCCGGTGGTCGCCCCCGCCCCCGGGGGCCCGGTCGTCCGCACGGGCCGGACGGGGGCGGGGACTCAGGTGAGCAGGAAGTCGGCCTTGCCCGACTTGGCGCCCTGGATGAACGCGGCGATCTCCTTGTGGCTGTAGATGAGCGCGGGGCCGTCGGGGTCGGCCGACTGGCGGACCGCGACCCGGCCGTCGGACAGCTTCATCGCCTCGATGCAGTTGCCGCCGTTGCCACCGCTCCACGGCTTGTGCCAGCCGTCGGCCCCGAGCTCGGCGGCGGGCATGCCGTTGTATATGCGCTTCGCGCTATCCATTCACAGCTCCTTGCGGAAATCCTTGAGGATTTCCTTCGTACGTTGCGCGGTGGCGGCCTGGGCGGCCATGCGGTCCATGACCTCGAGGTGCGAGGCCACCTCGGGGCGCGCGTCGAGATAGACCGCACCGGTCAGGTATTCGCTGTAGACCATGTCCGGGAGTTCGGGCACGGCGAAGCGGAACAGGACGAACGGCCCGTAGGTGCCGGGATGGTGGCCGGTGGCGAACTCGGCGACCTGGAGGGTGATGTTCGGCAGCTCGGCGGCCTCCAGCAGCCGGTCGATCTGCGCCCGCATGACGGCGGGACCGCTGCCCACGGGGCGGCGCAGCACCGTCTCGTCCATGATCACCCAGAATTTCGGCGCGTCGGGGCGGGTGAGCAGGGACTGCCGTTCCATCCGGAGGGCGACGTGGCGTTCGATGTCGTCGTGCGCGACCTGGCCGACGGCGCCGCCGCGCAGGATCGCCCGGGCGTACTCCTCCGTCTGGAGGAGCCCGGGCACGAACTGCGGTTCGTAGGCCCGGATGATGCTCGCGGCGCCTTCCAGGCTGACGTACATGCTGAACCAGCCCGGCAGGACGTCGTGGAAACGCTGCCACCAGCCGGGCCTGTTGGCGTCCTCAGCCAGCCGGACGAAGCTGTCCGCCTCGTCGGCGGACACACCGTACGCCTGGAGCAGCAGCTGTACGTAGGGGATCTTCAGCGCGACTTCCGCGGTCTCCATCCTGCGGATCGTGGCCGGGGCCACACGGAGCACCTTGGCGGCCTCTTCCCGCTTCAGGCCCGCCCGTTCCCGCAGATCCTGCAGACGCTTGCCGAGTACGACCTGTCCCACGGTGGGGGCGGACCGCGGCTCGCTCACTTAAGACCTCCCCACGCGCTGTTTCGATGAGTGTGCCATGTGACGGCCAGAGAGAACACCGCACTCTGCAATTTTCAGAGTGCCACTTGCCAAGTGTCCGAGTCGGGAGGAAAGTATTCCGGTGAACCAGTTGGTGAACCAGTTCACGCGGCTGCCGCGCTCTGCCACGGGAGAGGCGACGTACGGCGCCGCTCCCCCATGTGAGGAATCGGTCGTGGCTCCTGGTAATGCGCTCACCCCCCGGCTCATGGCCCCACGACCCCCGATCTCCGCCGATGTCCGCCGCTTCTCGTTCGAACTTCCCGCGCGCGCGGAATCGGTCGCCAGAGCCAGACACCTCGTCGAGGAACGACTGGTGCTGTGGGAGGTGGACGGCACGGTGTGCGAGGCGGTGACGCTGGTGGTCTCCGAGCTCGTCACCAATGCCGTGGTGCACACGGCGAGCTGCCGCGTGGTCTGCGAACTGCGGGACTGCGGCGCGCAGTTGCGCGTCTCGGTCCAGGACGAGGGGTGCCCGGCGGCCGCGCCGCGGCTGCGGCGTGGCTCCCCTGAGGAGGGCGGCCGGGGACTGCTGCTCGTGGACGCCGTCAGCAGCGCGTGGGGCGCGCACGACGCGCGGCACGGGGCGGGGCGCGTTGTCTGGGCGGAGCTGGCGTGCTGAGGACGATGGCCACGCTGCTGTCGGCGCGTGGCCGGCGGGTGCCGGGGCCGGTCCGGCACAGCGACCCCGACGGGGAGGTGCGGCTGGCGCTTCCGCCGTCGCTCCCGGCGGCGCTGGGCTGCGACGCGGTGGGGGTGCCGGCGCGGTACGGCTTCCGGCTGCTGTCGCGGCTGCCCGGCAACGGGTGCGTGTTCGCCGACACGGACTGGTGGTGGTGGATCGTCCCGGCCGGCTCGGACGCCGATCTGCGCTGGCCGCTGCCCTCCTGCTACGCGGCGGACGCGTACGTCCCGGACCGGCGGCCCCGGCTGATCCACCAGCCGGACACGACGTCGCCGTACACCCCGCCCATCCCGCTGTACCTCATGATCTGCCAGCTCACCGGGGTCGCCCCCGCCTGGAGCGTCCCAGGCGTCGGCACCCCCCTCTGACCCACCTGACCGCTGTGGCCACTCGGCCACGGCGGCCGGCTCGCGCGGCCCCGGCTGGGGGGCGGGGTCGCGCGAGCCGCGGGTGCGGCCACCCCCTCCGGGGCGGTTCCGCCATGCGTCCGCCCCCGTTCCCGGGCAGCCCGTCGAGGAGGCGCCGCCTCCCACGTACCCGCCCGGCCCCGGGCGGCGCTGCGGGGGCGGAACCTCTGCACCTGAAGCCGTGACGCCCGGCGCGGCTCCCCCAGCCCACCGCGGCTCCCCGAGCCCGCCGCGCCCCGGCCACGTGTCCGGTCCGCCGGGCGGGGGCCATGAGGTGAGACGCTCGCCGCCCGGGCCCGCGGGCGCCGGGTGCCATGAGCGGACGTGCACCTGCGGGTGCCCCGCGCCGGGGGCGCTCCACCCGCGGGGGTGCGGCGCACCCGCCCGAGGCCGCCCGCACAGAGCCGGCGACCGAGCCGGTGCGGGGCGCGAGCACCTGAACCACGCCTCCGGCCCCGGTGCGCGAACCCGCCGGGAGCCGCCCGGCGCGGGGGCCACGGCCCGTACGCCCGGGTACACCCGGCTCCACCCTCCGTGGCGTCCGGGACCCGGCGAGGTGTGCCCGGGCGGGCGAACGAAGAACCGGGGTGTTTCGGTCAGCAGCGCTCCCGGCGGGTGGGGGGCGTCGGCGGCGGACCCCCGCACCGCCCTCACCCCTCGCGGGGGTGACAAGGGTTTTCCCCGTATCGGGTTCATCCCGGGTTTCCCTACTGTCTGCCGCACCGGAGGTTCTCAGCCACCTGGCTGTCAGGTGCATGTAATGCGCGAGTTCCGCCGGTGACGGCCCTTCCCCAGGGGTCGTCGCGTCGGCGGCGGCGCAAGGGGCATACCCGGCCCGGAGACCACGAGGTGCCACCCCCACGGCACGTCCGCGGTCCCCACGCGCCCGCCGCCCGTCGCGCCCTGCACCGTCAGCCGCTCCGGGAGTCGCCGGAGCTGCCCTGAAAGGGAACACCTTGAACGGTTCCAGGCGGAGACTCATATCCGTCGTGGCGGCGAGCGCCACGATCCTCGGCGTGACCGCCACCTCCGCGGTGGCCCTCGCCGCAGAGGCCACCCCCACCCCGAAGCCGGCTGCCCCGGCTTCGCAGGCCATGACCCCGGCCGCGCTGCCGAGCGCGCCCGTGGACAAGGTCATCGTCACCTACAAGTCCCGTACCGCCGAGGCCACGTCGAACAGCGCCGCCAAGAGCGACGCCGCGGCGAAGGCCACCGAGACGGGCGAGAAGCTCAGCTTCGAGCGCCGCCTGGCGAGCGGTGCCGCACTGGTCGACCTCGGCGCGGACGCCACCAAGCAGGACGTCACGGAGGTCATGGACGCCTTCCGCGCCGACCCGCAGGTCGCCTCCGTGGAGGCCGACATCCGCGCCTACGCGATGGCCGTCACGCCCGACGACACCGAGTACGCCAAGCAGTGGGACCTCTTCGAGGCCACCGGCGGCATGAACGTGCCCGGCGCCTGGGACAAGACCACCGGCAGCGGCGTCACCGTCGCCGTCATCGACACCGGTGCCGCAGCGCACAGCGACCTGAGCGGCAACACGGTCGCGGGCTACGACTTCATCTCCAGCTCCGCCGACGCCCGTGACGGCAACGGCCGTGACGCCGACCCCAAGGACGAGGGCGACTGGAACGCCACCGACGGCGAGTGCGGCGCCGGCTCCCGGGCGAGCAACTCGTCCTGGCACGGCACCCACGTCGCGGGCACCATCGCGGCGACCACCCACAACGCCAAGGGCGTCGCGGGCATCGCGTACGGGGCGAAGGTCCAGCACGTCCGCGTGCTCGGCAAGTGCGGCGGCTCGTCCTCGGACATCGCCGACGCGATCACCTGGGCCTCCGGCGGCTCCGTCCCGGGCATCCCGGCGAACCCGAACCCGGCCAAGGTCATCAACATGAGCCTCGGCGGCGCCAGCTCGACCTGCCCGACCGTCTACAAGAACGCCATCGACGGCGCGGTCGCACGGGGGGCGACCGTCGTCGTCGCGGCGGGCAACAGCAACGCCAACGCGTCCGGCTTCACGCCCGCCAACTGTGCGAACGTCATCAACGTGGCGTCCACCAGCCGTGAGGGCAACCGTTCGTACTACTCGAACTACGGCTCCATCATCGACGTCTCGGCCCCGGGCGGTGAGACCCGCCGCGCCACCGACACGCCCGGCACCGTCACCACCCCCGAGAACGGCATCCTCTCCACGCTGAACTCCGGCACCACCACCCAGTCGCTGGAGAACTACAAGCCCTACCAGGGCACTTCGATGGCCGCCCCGCACATCGCCGGGCTCGCCGCGCTGCTGAAGTCGGCCAAGTCGACCCTGACCCCGGCCGAGATCGAGGCCGCGATCAAGGCCAACGCCCGCCCGCTGCCCGGCACCTGCACCGGCGGCTGCGGCACCGGTATCGCGGACGCGACCAAGACCGTGAACGCCGTGACCGGTACTACCACCCCCGGTACCGGAACGGCGTTCACCAACGCCACGAACGTCACGATTTCGGACAACACCACCGTGACGTCCGCGATCGCCGTCACCGGCCGCACCGGCAACGCCCCCGCCGCCCTCAAGGTCGACGTGGACATCAAGCACACCTGGCGCGGTGACCTGGTCATCGACCTGGTCGCCCCGGACGGCACCGCGTACCGGCTGAAGAACTCCAGCAGCAACGACTCGGCCGACAACGTCCTCGCCACGTACACGGTCGACGCCTCCGCCGAGGCCGCGAACGGCACCTGGAAACTGCAGGTCCGGGACGTGGCGTCGGGTGACACCGGCTACATCGACTCGTGGGGCCTGACCTTCTGATCCACCGGTCGGACACACATCTTCACAGGTCAGGGGCGTGCTCGTGGCATCTCGCCGCGGGCACGCCCGCTTGTGTGTTCGTCCACATACCGGACAGGACACCTGGACTCCCGTGTCCGAGTTCGTATGCTGCGCTCGCGAGACAGATCGCGAGTCGGTTCGCGGACGAGGCGCGGGACAGGGCGCGGGGCAGGGGGCCCGCGCGCCGGAGGGTGGTGGGCGCAGGTGAGGTCGACGCCGTACCCCTCCGCGCCGTGCGCTCCCACGTCGTACGGCTCCACGCCATACGGCTCCGACCGGGCCGCGCCCGTCGGGCGGGCCGAACTGCTCGCCCGCCTGGAGCGCGTGCTTCTCACCCGTGGGCGTGCCCTGCTCACCGGGGCTCCCGGGGTCGGCAAGACGGAGGTCGCCCAGGCGGCCGCCGAGCAGGCCTCCGCGCGCGGTGAGACCGTCGTGTGGCTCGCCCCGCAGCCCGCGGACCAGGGCATGGCCGGGGCGGCCGCGGCCGCGCTCGTCGCCTCCGTCCCGCCCTTCGCGCTCGACGGCCTGCCGGGGCCGCAGCGGGATGCCGTCGCGGTGCTCTGCCGGGAGTCCGCCGCGCCCGCCGTCGGCCGGGACCCGATCGCCCTGCGGCTGGCCATCGCCGGCATCCTGCGGACCCTGACCGAGCGGTCCCCCGTCCTCCTGGTCGTCGACGACGCCCAGCGCATCGACGCCGACAGCGCCGACCTGCTCCGCTTCGCCCTGCACCTCGCGCCGCCCGCGCTGCGGGTCGTCGCCGTCGAGACGCCGGCGCCGTACGCCGGTGGCGGGGCCGACAGCGGAGGCGCGCCGATGCCCCTGTGGGTGGCCTCCGAGGCGGACGTGCTGCTGGTGCCGCCGCTCCAGGCCGACGAGATGGCCGAGCTGCTGGTCCACCACCGGCTGCCGTCCCGGCTCGCGGGGCGCATCCACCGCGCCAGCGGCGGCAACCCCCGCCTCGCGCTCGCCGTCGGCCGGTCCCTGGCGGACGCGCGCACCCCGGTGCACCACGCCGAGGCCCTGCCGCTCTCCGGGCGGGCCCGGGACGTGGCGCGCCGGATGCTCGCGCCCGCCTCCGCTCCTGTACGGGCCACGCTGCTGCTCGCCGCCCTGGCGCTGCGTCCGACCACCGCGCTGCTGCGCCGCGCCGGGCGCCCGACGGCGGAGGCGGAGCTGGCCGCCGCGGAGCGCGCGGGGCTGATCTCGCTGACCGAGGACGGGACGGTCGCGTTCACGGCCGGCCTGCTGCCCTCCACGCTCGTCCACGACACCTGCTGGACCGAGCGCAGCCGGGGGCACGCCGCGCTCGCCGAGGTGGCGGACGACCCGGTGGAATCGGTCCGGCACCGCGCCCTGGCCAACGATGTGCCGGACGAGGACCTGGCCGCCGAGGTGGCGGCGGCGGCCGACACGGCACGCCGGCGCGGCAACAGCGCGCTCGCCGCCGAACTGGCACTGCTCGCCGCCGAGACCACGCCCGCGGGCCTGGGCCGCCGCCGGCTGGAGCGGCTGGTGGACGCCGCGGAGGAGGCCGCTCGGGCCGCCCGCGCGGATCTCGCGATGCGCGCCGCGGCCGATCTGCTGGCCCGGGACGCGACGCCCGCGGACCGGGTCCGCGCGCGGCTGGCCGTGCTGGACACCGCGGGACAGGGCCTGACCGACCTGGACGAGATCTATGTGCACGCCATGGAGGACTCCGAGGGCGAACCGGCCCTGCGGGCGGCCGTGCAGCTGCGGCTGGCGGTGAAGTACGTCCTCGCGGACGGCGATCCGGTGCGGTCCCGGGCCGCGGCGGTCGAGTCGGCGGCCCTCGCCATGTCGGTGGGCGACCGGCACACCGCCGCGCAGGCGCTGACCCAGCAGGCCAGGATGGACCGGGTGCTCGGCTCGCCGGACGCCGAACGGACGCTGGCCGAGGCGCGTGCCCTGGAGATGACCGACCGGCCGCTCGGTGTCCGCAACGCCGCCCAGATCCTGACGATCCGTCATGCCCTGTTCGACGACCGGCTCGGTGAGGCCCGTGACCAGCTGTACGCGCTGCTGCCACTGGTCGAGCGGCGGGGACCGGTCGAGGACGCGATCGAGTTGTTCCGTACGCTCGCCGAGGTCGAGGCCCGGCGCGGCCAGTGCGCGGCGGCCCTCGGGCACGCCGAGCGGTCGCTGGCGCTGACGCTGGAGGCGGGTCTGTCGCCGGGGCCCGCCTGGTACGCGCTGGCGCTCGCCGAGACCGCGGGGGGCAGCTTCGCGCGGGCGGCCGGGTACGCGCGGCGCAGCGCCCGGGCGTCGGAGGAGGAGGGCGACCACGTCTTCCTCTCGCGCAGCCTCTACGCGCTCGGCCGGGTCCAGCTGGTCACCGGGGACGTGGCGGGCGCGCTGGAGACGCTGCGCCGGGTGCGCGACGGCGAGAGCGCCCAGTGCACGGTCGATCCCTCCATGCTGCGGTGGCACGAGGAGCTGGCCGAGGCGCTGCTGGCGGGGGACGCCCTGGCGGAGGCCCAGGCCCTGCTCGCGGACGTGGGCCCGGTCGCGGAACGGCTGGGCCGCGGTACGGTGCTGCTCGGTTACGACCGGGTGTACGCGCTGTGTCTGGCGGCGAGCGGCAAGACCGACGAGGCGGTCGACCTGCTGGTCGAGACGGCGGACCGGTTCGCCGGGCACGGGCTCGTCCTGGAGCAGGGGCGCTGCCTGATCGCCCTGGCGCGGGTGGAGCGGCGGCGGCGCAGACGGTCGGCCGCGCAGGCGGCGATGCAGGCGGCGGCCGCGGTCTTCGAGCGGGCGGGCGCCGTGCCGTGGCTCGGGCTGACAGCGGAGAGCCCCTCCCCCGCCGACTCCGCACCGGCGCCCGCCGCCGGAAGCGCCCTGTCCCGCCTGACGGAGGCCGAGCTGCGGCTCGCCCGGCTCGTCGGGGAGGGCGCGAGCAACCAGGAGGCCGCCGCCCGGCTGTACCTGAGCGTGAAGACCGTCGAGGCGCGGCTGACCCGCATCTACCAGAAGCTCGACGTCCGCTCCCGCGCCCAGCTGGCGACGGCCCTCAACGGACTCGCCACGCCGTCCCGGTGAAGGGGCACGCGCCCGCCTGCCGCGTCCCTCCGACCGGCCTACGCTGAAAGCAGCGCAGTCGTTCCCAATGACGGGAGGCGTCATGACATTCGTCCAGATCATCGACTGCAAGACCGCCAGGGTCGACGAGATGAACCGGTTGCTGGACAGCTGGGCCGAGGCGACCCAGGGCAAGCGGACGGCCACCCACGCGCTGATGGGCCGGGACCGTTCGGACTCCACGCATGTGCTGGAGATCGTGGAATTCCCCTCGTACGAGGAGGCGATGGAGAACTCGAAGCTCCCCGAGACCGACCGGATCTTCCGGGAGATGGTGGAGCTCTGTGACGGTGAACCCACCTTCACGGATTTGGACGTCGTCCGGGACGAACAGCTCAACAAGCTCATCGTCCAGAGGTTCGTGGACGAGGTGATCAACCAGGGGAACGTCGACGCGGCCGACGGTCTGTGCGCCAGCGACTACCGTGAGCACGACCCGTCCCTGTCGTCGTACGACGCCAACCTGGCGACCGCCAAGGCGGAGAACCGGGAGATCATGGAGGCGTTCCGGCCGGCGTGCACCATCGAGGGCCTCGTCGCCGAAGGCGATCTGGTGTGCCTGCGCATGTCGTACACGGGCCGCCACGTCGGCGCGTACAAGGGCATCGAAGCCACCGGCCGCGATGTTTCCGGCACGGGTCACGCGACTTTCCGCTGCAAGGGCGGCAAGATCGCGGAGAGTTGGTGGAACCTGGACGACCTGGGCCTCATGCGGCAGTTGGGTGTCGTTCCGGAGGAATGACGGAGCAGCCACGTCGCCCATGATTCCGCAGATCCCTCCGCCCCCTTCGGAGGGGCGGAGGGGCGGCCCGCCGGTCGGGACCGCCCGCCGCCGGACGAGGGCGTCCAGGTAGCCTCTGCGGGTGACCGATGAAGTTACCCGCTGGTACAGACTTTCCGCGCTGCTGCCCGAGCCGGAGGCCACTCGGGTCAGGGACTGCTGGGACACGGGAGAGCAGGAAGCCGGGCTCGACACGCTCGTGTCCGCTCTCCTGGCACACCGGGTGGTGATCAGCGAGAACAGGCTCGTCGAGATCGCGGTGCTGGCGCAGGAGTGGGGCATGGGCGGAGCGCTCACGGCCCGACTGCTGTACTGCGCGGCAGTCGGTTCCGACGAGGAGAACCCCCCGCTGCGGCTGATCGAGCATCCGGATGCCCGGCCGCTTCCCTCGCCGGGCTCCGACCACGTCCTGGTGCCGTGGATCGGGTGCGGCCGGTGCGGTGGGGTGCTGGCGCGGGCACACACGGTGGAGCCCTGGGGCGATCTGTCCTTCCTTCCGCTCCACTACACGCTCATGGGCCCGCGTCCCGCGCCGCCCCGCGTATTCGGCGCGCACAGCCCGTGGCCCGCCCTGGAAGCGCTGCGCACCGACTGCGCGCCCGCGCGTATGTGCACCCCGAGCCCCGCGCCGGCCGCTGAGCCCCGCGCCGGCCGGTGACGCGGCCCGGCCGGTGACGCGGTCCCGCAGCAGCCGGAGGGCCCGCTCCGGGGCGGCCGTGTTCGGGGCGGCGCGCCGTCCGGCCGGGCGCGGAGCGGCCGGTCAGCCCCTCGGACCGTCGGCGACCGGAATGCCGAAGTCCGGGGTGCCGTCGGGCTTCCAGCCGAGTCGCTGGATGCGGGTGTGGCGGTTGGGGTCGTGCAGGGGATCGCCGCTGATCTCCTTGTACTGGCGGGCGTGGTAGACGAGGACGTCGGTGCGGCCGTCCTCGGCGACGGTGAAGGAGTTGTGGCCGGGCCCGTACTGGCGGGTGGAGTCGTTGCTGGTGAACACCGGCCGGGATGACTTGGTCCAGTTGGCCGGGTCCATCAGGTCGCCGCGGTCGTCGGCGGTGAGGAGCCCCATGCAGTAGTTGCTGTCGGTGGCGCTGGCGGAGTACGTCATGAAGAGACGGCCGTTGCGCCGGATGACGGAGGGGCCCTCGTTCACCTTGAAGCCGACGCACTCCCAGTCGTACTCCGGTGTGGTGAGCCGGACTTGCGGGCCGGCGAGCGTCCAGGGGTTGGCCATCCGGGACAGGAAGACGGCGGTGTTGTTGTCCATGCCCGGCTCGTGCTGCGCCCAGGCGAGGTAGCGGGAGCCCCGGTGCGTGAAGGTGGTGGCGTCGAGGGAGAAGGTGTCCCAGGCGGTGGCGATCCGCCCCTTCTCGGTCCAGGTGCCCTTGAAGGGGTCGCGGCTGCGGTTCTCCAGCACCCACATACGGATCTTCCACACGTCGTCCGAGGGCGCGGCGGCGAAGTAGATGTACCACGTGCCGTCGATGTGGTGGATCTCCGGCGCCCAGATGTGCGCGCCCATGTCGCCGCTGCCGTGCTTCCTCCAGACCACCGCCTCCTCCGCGGTGGCCAGGCCGCGGAGGGTGCGCGAGCGGCGGAGGACGATCCGGTCGTACTCGGGGGCGGTGGCGGTGAAGTAGTAATGCCGGTCGGTGTGGCGGTGGATGTGCGGATCGGCGCGGTTGCGTACGAGGGGGTTGACGTACGGATGCCGCTCGGCGGCGCCGGGCGTGGCGGCGCTCGCAACTCCTGGCACGGCGCCGAGTGCGCCCACCGCGAGGGCGCCCTGGAGGAGCAGCCGGCGGGTGGGGGGTGTGGGGTGGTGACTCATACGGTGTGCCCTTCCGTCCCGGGACGCCGGGGCCCAACGGCCTTGCTGCGACCGCCTGTTCGGGATCCCGAACGTCATCTGCAATACCGAACGGCGAAACGGTAAGGGTGCGGTACGGGAAGGTCAACGGGTCGCGCGTGAATCACCCCGGCCGTTCACAGCCGCGCGTCGCGGTGGGCCGGTTCGCCGTCGAGAACGGTGAGCAGCACGGGGACGTCCGGCAGTTCGGTGGCCGGGGCGGTGAGCGGGCCGGTGGCGAGTGCGGTCAGGTGGGCGAGGCGGGTGCAGTCGTCGCGGTCCGGCCGGCGGGCGTTCGGGGATTCGCCGTGGCGGTCCGGGTTCTCCAGCCAGGTGGTGCCCTTCGATGGACCGTCCGTGCGGCGCCCGATCGTCCCGTACCCCGGCGAGGTCCGGGCATGGCCACGGGGCCGGCCGGGGGCCGCCGTCCCCGCACGCGCGGGAACGGCCTCCGGGCCCGAGGGACAGCCCTCGGGCGCGCGGCGGCTCCCCGGGCGCTACTTCCTGAATCCGTGATCCATGAGCTTGGTCGCGTCCGTGTTGCGGTTGACCTCCGAGGAGGAGGCCAGGACCGTGCCGACGACCGTCCTTCCGCCCCTGGTGGCGGCGAAGACCAGGCAGTACTTGGCCTCCGGGCCGGAGCCGGTCTTGACCCCGATGGCCCCCCGGTAGGTACCGAGGAGTTTGTTGGTGTTGGTCCACGACATGTCGCGGTAGCCGCCGCTCTTCGTCGTGACCCTCTGCTTGGTCGACTTCGTCTTCACGATGGCGCGGAACGTCGGGTTCTTCATCGCCTGCCCCGCGAGCTTGGTGAGGTCGCGCGGGGTCGAGTAGTTCTTGCCGTTGCCGATGCCGTCGAAGGAGTCGAAGTGGGTGTTCTTCAGGCCGAGCCCGGTGGCCGCCGCGTTCATCTTCCCGACGAACGACTTCACGCGGGCCTGCCGGGTGGAGCCGGTCCCGTAGGTGTCGGCCAGAGCGTATGCGGCGTCGCATCCGGAGGGGAGCAGCAGCCCGTACAGCAGTTGCCGGACGGTCACCTTGTCGCCCACGATGAGCCGTGCCGACGAGGCTGTCCTGGCCACGATGTAGTCGCTGTACGCCATCTGGACGGTGACCTTGCGGTCCAGGTCCAGGCCCCTCTGCGAGAGCACCACCTGAGCCGTCATGATCTTGGCCGTCGATCCGGTGGGAAGACGGCTGTCGGCGCCCTTCGCGTAAAGGGCCGCCCCCGAGCCGGTGTTCATCACGAAACCGCCCTTGGCGGTGATCGACGGTGGCCGCACCGGGGCCGCCTGGGCCGGGGCGACGGCCGCCCCGGTGGCCAGGACGGTCCAGACGGTGACGTGCACCGCCCCCAAGCGGCTGAAGGTCCTGCTGTTCAAAGTCCACACTCCCGTACACGCAGCCGCGGCGACGCTGCCCGGATTACACCGCTACCGGCAAGACACGCCAAGCGGCCCCGGGGATGCGCCTCGCCCGCCGGAAGCCACCTAAAGAGTGACGGGGACGGACGACGGTGCTGCTCGGTGAACTCGTCCGGCCGCCGTTGCCGCCGGCCGCCCACCACAAGTGGCGGGTTGCGGCCGCTCGCAGGTGACGTGTCTCAGCCCCGCAGTGAGGCGCGCAGGGACAGTCCGTGGTGGCGGGGCAGCCGGTACACCTCCCAGGCGGACAGGGCCGTCACGGTCACCGGCGCGCCCAGCATGAAGGCGATCCGGGCGAGCGGCGGGACGTTCGCGTAGGCGCCCGTGGCCACGTCGATGATCGCCATTTCCCACACCAGGAAGGTGGCGAGGACCGGCGGCACCATCTCGTGGATGTCGGCCGTGCGGAAGACATGCACGAGCGAAAGGCCGATGCCGTAGATCGCGAAGCCGACCGACCACAGGGCCGGCAGCGAGATGGCCGCCTTGCCGGGGATACCCACGGAGTCCCGGAAGCCCTCCAGCTCCGGAGCCATCGCCAGCGGGAAGGTGGACATGGAGACGACCAAGGCCGCCACCGCGCCGAGCGGTCTCAGGGCGCGGCGCAGATACCCGGGGCCCGGTCTGCCCCGGGTCGGGAGGTCAGGAAGTCAGAGCTTCAGCAGCTCCGGACGTCAGGAGGGAGTCGTCCTCCGGGCGGGCCCCGGGCAGTCGGTGGCGGGCGGCGACCAGAGCCGTGTCGACGTCCCCGGTGCCCGTGGCGACGCAGAGGGTACGGGCGAGTTCGTCCATGCGTTCCCGGACCTCCGGGGTGCCCGCCTCGGCGTGCAGGATCCTCAGGGTCTCGTACTGCTCGACCAGGTTGTTCAGGACGGCGGGGTGGGCCATCAGCACGGCTGGTCTCCTTCCTGACGACAAGCGCCGGTTGTCTCACGTGGGGCCCTGCTACCCGGTGATCCGTTCCGCATGCCCGGGTGTCCTGGGCTAGCTTCGCCCTCATGACCAGCGCCGCCGCACCCTCCTTCGCCGAAACGCTCGCCACGTCGCCCGTGCCCGTCATCCTCGACGGCGGGCTGTCCAACCAGCTGGAGGCAGCCGGCCACGACCTGAGCGACGACCTGTGGTCGGCGCGGCTCCTCGCCGACCGGCCGGAGGCGATCGTCGCGGCGCACGTCGCCTACTACGAGGCCGGTGCGAGCGTCGCGACGACCTCCAGTTACCAGGCCACCTTCGAGGGCTTCGCGCACCGCGGCATCGGCCACGACCGGGCGGCCGGACTCCTCGCGCTCAGCGTCGAACTGGGACGTGAGGCCGCCCGGCGCGCCGAGGCGAAGGTGCCCGGGCGGTCCCTGTGGGTGGCCGCCTCCGCCGGGCCGTACGGCGCGATGCTCGCCGACGGGTCGGAGTACCGGGGCCGGTACGGGCTCACCGTCGCCGAGCTGGAACGGTTCCACCGCCCTCGGCTGGAGGTGCTGGCCGCCGCCCGCCCGGACGCCCTCGCGCTGGAGACCGTGCCGGACGCGGACGAGGCACGGGCGCTGGTACGGGCGGTGCGCGGGCTCGGCGTACCGGCATGGCTGTCGTACAGCATCGCCGGGGAGCGGACGCGGGCGGGCCAGCCGCTGGAGGAGGCCTTCGCGGTCGCGGCGTCGTCGGAGGAGATCGTCGCCGTCGGGGTGAACTGCTGTGCGCCCGAGGACGCCGACCGCGCGGTCGCGATCGCGGCGCGCGTCACGGGCAAGCCGGTGGTGGTGTACCCGAACAGCGGTGAGCGGTGGGACGCCGCGGCCCGTGCCTGGCGCGGCCGTCCGACGTTCTCGGCCGAGCGGGTGGAGGGCTGGCGTCAGGCGGGCGCGCTGCTGATCGGCGGCTGCTGCCGCGTGGGTCCGGACGCGATCGCCGAGCTGGCGGCCGGCACCCGCTGATCGCTGACCGCTGATCGTTTGATCGTTTGACCGGATCAGCGGCGTCGACCACCATGCCGGTGTCGATGACGTGTCGACGACTTGGAGTGATGCGATGCCGACCGCACACGCCCACCGCCCGCCGCCCTCGCCATGAGCGAGGAGGCGGCAGCGGCCGTCTTCGGCCCCGGAGTACGCGAGGAACTGGCGGCCGTCTGCGACCTGGCTCCCCCGCCCGTGCTCGACGACCTGACCACCGACCGCGCCCGCGCCGTGCTCGCCGGGACCGAGCTGCTGGTCACCGGCTGGGGCTGCCCGCCCGTCGACGAGGCGGCGTTGGCCGCCGCGCCCCGGCTGCGCGCCATCGCCCACTCGGCCGGCAGCGTCCGCGGACACATCACCGAGGCGTGCTGGCGACGGGATATCGAGGTGTCGTCGGCGGCCGCCGCCAACGCCTTGCCGGTGGCGGAGTACACGGTCGCGATGATTCTGCTGTCCGGCAAGCGCGTCCTGGAGCGGGCCCGCGACTACCACGCCTCGCGCGAGCGCCGCGACCCGCTGCGGGCGGATCCCGGCATCGGCAACTACCGCCGTACGGTCGGCATCTGCTCCGCCTCGCTGATCGGGCGCCGGGTCATCGAACTGCTGCGCCCCCACGACCTCCGTGTCCTGCTCCACGACCCGTACGTCGCCGACGGCGAGGCGGCCAACCTCGGCGTACGGAAGGTGGGCCTCGGGGAGTTGTTCGCGGCGAGCGACGTGGTCAGCGTGCACACCCCGCTGCTGCCCGCCACGCGCGGCCTCGTCAGCCGTGAGCTGCTCGCGGCGCTTCGCCCGGTCGCGACGCTGATCAACACCGCGCGCGGTGCGGTGGTCGACCAGGAGGCGCTCACCGAGGCGGTGCTGGCGGGCCGGATCCACGCGGTGCTGGACGTCACCGATCCGGAGGTCCTGCCGCCGGACCACCCGCTGTGGGACTGCGAGAACGCGCTGCTGACCCCGCACCTGGCGGGGTCCCAGGGCAACGAGTGGCGGCGGCTCGCCGAACTGACCGTGAGCGAGGTGGCCCGCTGGGCCGCGGGCGACGGCTTCGCCCACCCCGTACGACGCGAGAGGCTGGCGTACCTGGCATGAGCGAGCATCTTCATCTGCCGCCCGACGACCGGGAGTCGAGCCCGTACACCGGTTTCACCCGCGTCCACTGGGAGGCGGCGGCCGACGGCCTGGTCCGGGCCGCCTGGCGCTGGGCGACGCCCGGCGGGGCGCTGCTGGACCTGCCGGGGCGGCCGTCGCACTCCGGCGTACGCTCCGACGGGCTGGAGGGGTACGCGCGGACGCTCCTGGCAGCCGCGTTCCGGGTCGCGGGCGCCGGCGGGGGCGACCCGTACGGCCTGCTCGGCCGGTACGCGGACGGGCTGGCCGCCGGGACGCGCACGCCCGGCCGCGAGGACGCCGAGTCGTGGCCGCTGATCCTCGACCACCATGTCCAGGGCCAGCCGATGGTCGAGTCGGCGTCGGTGGCGCTCGGACTGCGGTTGACCCGGCCCTGGCTGTGGGACCGCCTGGACAGCGGCGTACAGGAGCGGGCCGAACAGTGGCTGCGCGGCGCGCTGCGGCACACGCCCTCCCCCAACAACTGGTATCTCTTCCCGCTCACCGTCGCCGGGTTCCTCCAGTCCGTGGGGCGCGGCGACGCGGAGACGGCACGGGCGGTCGAACGGGGCCTGGAGCTGCTCGAGGGCTGGTACCGCGGCGACGGCTGGTACGCGGACGGCGACGGCCGCGCGTTCGACCACTACAACGGCTGGGCGCTGCACCTGTACCCGCTGCTGCACGCCCATCTGGCGGGCGACGGGGCCCTGTTGGACGTCTACGGACCACGGCTGCGCGAGCACCTGGAGGGGCTGTCGCTGCTGTTCGACGGTGACGGGGCACCGGTGCACTTCGGGCGGTCGCTGACGTACCGGTTCGCGGCGGGGACGGCGGTGGGGCTCGGCGCGCTGACCGGGCACACGCCGCTCGCGCCGGGCGTCTCGCGACGGCTCCTGAGCGGCTGCCTGCGCTACTTCCTGGACCGGGGCGCGGTGGACGGGCGGGACGGGCTGCTGACGCTCGGCTGGCACGGTCCGCACGAGGCGACGCTCCAGTCGTACTCGGGTCCCGCCTCGCCGTACTGGGCGTCCAAGGCCTTCGTGGCGCTGCTCGTCCCGGCGGACGACCCGCTGTGGACGGTACGGGAGGAGGCGGCACCCGCCGAGAACGGTGACCGGGTGCGGGCACTGCCCGCGCCGGGGCTGCTGGTCCAGACGACCGGTGCGGACGGCATCGCTCGCCTGCACAACCACGGCAGTGACGCCGTACCGCCGTTCGCGGGCGACACCGCCGACGCGCACGACGTGCTGTACGGGCGGCTCGCCTACTCCACCCGGACGGGGCCGACTTCCGCCGCCAACGCGGCCGACAACCACCTGGCCGTCGAGGTCGGCGGGGTGGCGTCGGTGCGCTGCCGGATCCGGCCGCTGGGCGCCGGGCACGGGGACGGCTGGGGGTGGGCCGCCTCCTGGCACCGGCCGGTGTTCCCGGCGGGGTCGCCGATGGTGCCGGGGCTGCGGGCCCAGAGCGTGACGGTGGCGCTCGGCCGGTACGAGCTGAGGGTGCACCGGCTGGTGGGCCTGCCCCGCGGGGCGCGGGTGCGCCTGTCGGGGTGGGCGACCGGGCCGGACGAGCCGCTCGTCTCGCAGTTGCTCGGCCTGCACGGGTGGGAGGAGCCGGACGCCGGGGAGCTGCGCGCCCCGCAGGGCACGGCGTTCACCCGCTGGGCGGTGCTCCCCCGGCTGAGCACCGCCCCGTCCGAGGAGTGCGGCACGCTGGTGCTGGTGGCGCTGGCGTCCCTCACCGCCGCCCCGGACGCGGGGCCGCTCGCGGGTGCGGCGAGCGTGGAGCGGGCGGACGGCGAGCTGGTCGAGGTGCGGTGGGCGGACGGCGGGGCGGTCACCCGGATCGCGTTCACCCCGGCGGTGACGGTCACGCACGCGCCGTGAGCGTGCCTGCCGCCTGCTCGGCCGCCCGGGCGTCAGGCGGGCGTGTCGTCCGTGCGGCGACCTCCGGCGGAGGCCATGCCGAGCCAGGTGTGCGGGTTGCCCTCCCAGCACCAGCCCAGTTTGGGTGCCTTCTGGCTGATCCAGATCGCCGGAACGCGGCGGTCGCCGCTGCGGGAGCCGCCGAGCGAGAAGCACTGGTTCTTCACCAGGACCTGGGGGAAGTGGGTGATCAGCGCGATGCCTTCCTCGATGGTGAGCAGGGTGCGGCCCCGCTCGGCGATGGTGGCCATGGCGTCGCGGGGGACGGCTCCGCAGAACTCCTCGCCGCGTTCGACGTCGAGCAGGAGATACGCGCGCCGGCCGGGAAGTTCCGCCTCCGGTGTGGCGACGAAGCGCTCCAGGGCGCCGGGCTCGAAGGACCGGTCGACGAACCCGGGAAGCTTCCCGCCGTGCAGGGTGGTGCGGGGCATCGTCTCCTCGATCGGCGCGAGTTCCCGGGTGACCACCAGCAGGAACGGCACGCGGCCGGATTCGCGGCCGGCCTCGGGTCCGGACTCGTCGTACTCCTGGTCCGCGGCGTTCGCGGCCGCCACGGCGACGGGGCGCAGCGGTGCGAGCAGGGCGGCGAAGCTCTCCGGCTCGAAGCCGGAGAGCTTCGGGTAGCCGCGCTCGGTCAGGGTGCGGACCTGCCGGTCGAACTCGGCGGCGGGGTCGAAGGGGGTCACGCGGGGTCCTCTCGTGCGGTGGGTGCGCGTCGGCACTGCTCGGTGACTGCTCGGTGGTACGCGGGCGGCGGAAGCCGAACTGTCCGCTGAAGTCGCCGCTCTCGATGCGCGGATCAGTGACCGGGGGCGGTCAGGCGGGGGCGCGGTCCGCGGCGCGGAAGGTGCGGCGGTAGGCCAGCGGGGAGACGCCGATCGCGGCGTGCAGGTGCTGCCGCAGGGAGGTGGCGGTCGCGAAGCCCACCTCGCCCGCGATGCGGTCCACCGGCAGGTCGGTGGCTTCCAGCAGGTGCCGGGCCCGGGCGACGCGCTGCTGGATGAGCCAGCGGCCGGGGCTCATGCCCACTTCCTCGCCGAACCGGCGGGCGAAGGTGCGCGCGCTCATCCGGGCGTGGTCCGCGAGGTCGGCGAGCGTCAGCGGCAGGTGCAGGTTCTCCAGGGCCCAGTGGCGGGTGGCGCCCGTCCCGTTCTCCGACCTCTCGGGCACCGGCTGTTCGATGTACTGGGCCTGGCCACCGTCCCTCCAGGGGGGCACCACACACTTCCTGGCCACCTGGTTGGCCACCTCGCTGCCGTGGTCCTCGCGCACGATGTGCAGGCAGACGTCCACGCCCGACCCGGCGCCCGCCGAGGTGAGGACGGAGCCGGTGTCGACGAAGAGGACGTCGGGGTCGAGCGCCACGTGGGGGAAGAGCCGGCGGAAGAGCGGGACCAGCGACCAGTGCGTGGTGGCGGTCCGGCCGTCGAGCAGCCCGGCGGCCGCCAGGAGGAAGGCGCCGGTGCAAATGGAAACGATCCGGGTCCCCGGGCGGATCAGGGCGAGCGCGTCGGCGGCCGGCCGGGGCAGGTCGGCGGCGGCGAGTTCCATGTCATAGGGCGGGACGACCACCGTGTCGGCGGTGGCCAGCGCCTCGGGGCCGTGATCGACGGTGATCGAGAAATCCGAGCCGGTGCGTACGGGCCGGCCGTCGAGGGAGCAGGTGATCACCTCGTAACGGCCGTCCGCCGAGCCGAAGACGCGGTGGGGGATGCCCAGTTCGAAGGGATACACGCCGTCGAGGGCGACGACCACGACACGATGCATGGCACGATCCTATCGGATATTGGCAATCTTGCCATTTTCCAAGCGTCCCGGCCCCGGCAGGGTGGAGCCCATGACAACGACGACAACCATGCGCGCGATCAGTCAGGACGTCCTCGGCGGACCCGAGGTGCTGAAGGAAGTGCAGACGCGGCGCCCGGAGCCGGGACCGAGCCAGGTGCTGGTGCGGGTACGCGCGGCGGGGGTCAACCCCACCGACTGGAAGCACCGCGGCGCCCGGCTGTTCCTGGGCGATCCGCCGTACGTCCTCGGCTGGGACGTCTCCGGAGTGGTGGAGGCGACCGGCATGGGCGTCACCCTGTTCAAGCCCGGCGACGAGGTGTTCGGGATGCTGCCCTACCCGTACGGCGTCGGCTCCCACGCCGAGTACGTCACCGGCCCCGCGCGCGCCTTCGCCCGCAAGCCGTCCGGCATCGACCACGTCCAGGCCGGCGCCCTGCCGCTGGCCGCGCTGACCGCCTGGCAGGCCCTGGTCGACACCGCCCGCGTGGAGGCCGGACAGCGCGTGCTGATCCACGCGGCGGCCGGCGGCGTAGGACACCTGGCCGTGCAGATCGCCAAGGCACGCGGAGCGTACGTGATCGGCACGGCCAGCGGGGGCAAGCACGCGTTCCTGCGTGAGCTGGGGGCCGACGAGGTGATCGACTACCGGGAGACGGACTTCTCCGAAGAGGTCGCCGACGTCGACGTCGTCCTGGACACCATCGGCGACGACGACTACCGCACGCGCTCGCTGCGCACGCTCCGCCGGGGCGGCCTGCTGGTGTCCATCCTCCCGATGGGCGGCGACGAACTGGCCGAGCGAGCGCGCGCGTTCGGCGTACGTACGGAGCTGCTGCTGGTCGAGGCCGACCACTCGGGCATGAACGCGATCGCCCGGCTCGTCGAGGAAGGCCGGCTCCGTGCGGCGATCGCGGGCACCTTCCCGCTCGCGGACGCCGCCAGGGCGCACGAACTGGGCGAGACGGGCCGGACGGCCGGCAAGCTGGTCCTCACCGTCGACTGACACGAGGCACCGCCGCGAAGGCCGCCGCTCCTGGTGAGTCCGTGCGTGACACCCGCCCCGCTGGGGCGTTGTGAGGGTCATGGATCAGACGAACGGTGAAGAGAAGCGAGTGCGGGCGGCGGCATCGCCGGCCGCGGGCGGGCGCACGGGTGTGCCGACCGTGGGCGTCGTCGTCGCCCGGACGGGCCGGCTGGCGCGGCTGGGGGATCCCCTGGCGTACGCCGTGGACCTGCTGGCGCCGAAGCTGCGCGGACGGCTGCGCCTGGTGGGCCGCGACAGCCGTTCCTGTGCCGAGGGCGCACGGCAGGCGGTGCGGGAGCTGGTGGAGGTGGAGCAGGCGCGGATCGTGCTCACGCTGGCGGGTACGGAGGTGCTGCCCGCGGTCGCCGACGCCTGCGAGGAGGCGAGTGTCCCGTGCCTGTCGAGCACCTTCCCGTGGCAGGTGTACCACTACGGCGGCAGGCGACGGCGCTGGACGTACCACTTCTGCTGGGGGCTCGACGACATCGCCGAGGTCTTCGCCGACCTGTGGGAAGCCGCCGGCGGGACGGAACGGAAGGTGGGGTGCCTGTGGAACGACGGCCCGCAGGGCACCTGGTCCCGGCATTCCACGCACGGCTTCCTGCCCGCCGCACGCGCGCGTGGGCACCGTCTCGTGGTCCCGGCCGGGTACCGGGAGCCGGCCGCCACCCTCGCCGGGCACGTGGCGGCGTTCCGCGACGAGGGCGTGGACATCGTCACGAGTGCGGCGACCGGGGCGGACCTGGGCGTGTTCCGCCGGGAGGCCGCCCGGCAGGGGCTGCGGCTCCGGCTGATCACCTGCTCCCGGTGGCTGGCCTACCCGCCCGCCTCCACCGCGGACCCGGCCGTGGAGGCTCCCCAGGCGAACGTGGCGACCCTCGTGTACTGGACCCCGGCCCACCCGTACCGCTCGTCCATCGACGGCATGAGCGCCGCCGAACTGGCCGAGGGATACGAGCGGGCCACGGGCAACCAGTGGCTCCAGCCGCTGGGACTGGCGTACGCCCTCGTCGAGGTGGCCGCGCACGCGCTCGCCACGGCCGACGACCCGGCCGCCCCCGCATCGGTCGCCGCCGCGCTCGGTGCGACGCGGCTGGAGACCGTCGCGGGTCCGCTCGACTGGACGTCCGGCCCCGTGCCCCGCATCGCCACCGTGCGGCTGTCGGGCGGGCAGTGGCAACGGGGCCGGAAGCACCCGTACGAACTGGTGGTCACCGACAACCGACAGGTGGAAGGGCTGCCGGTCGGCGGCGAATTGGTGCCCCTCGGGGCGGATCAGTAGGCGCTCCATGTGGGCGTACCGCCGTTGTTCAGCATGCCGTCGCACGATGGACGGCGCCTCGAGGGCTCTGCGGTGCGTTCGATGCCGGTACGCCAGGAGCGGGGGGGACGGCCACGATCGCCCCGCCGTCGCCGTCGCCATCGCCATCGCCATCGCCATCGGCGAGGAGTGGGCGGGTCGCGCTCATGGCTTGCCCGCGCCGGCTCCGGCGGTCACCGAGGCGGCGACGGACGAGGCGGGTTCGGCGGTGTAGCCGTAGGGCGGGGTGGTGAAGGTGCCGGTGCGGGAGATCTCGGTGGCGGCGCCGCCGAGGTCGTTGCCGCGCAGGACGGCGTATCCGTCGATGTCGCTGCTGCGACTGGTGGTCACGGCGATCTTGGTGGACCGGAAGACGTTGTTCTCGACGAGGACCTGGGCGCCCATGCGGGAGTGGACGGCGGTGTCGGCGGACTCCACGTAGTTGTTGTAGAAGTGGCCGGTGCCGAAGCGGAGGCTGGGGATGCGCGAGTAGACGTTGCTGAAGTGGTTGTGGTGGTACGTGACGCGCAGGTGCCCGGTGTCCTCGGCGGCGTTGTTGTCGCTGTGGCCGACCAGTGAGCCCTTGAAGTGGTTCTTGAAGGTGTTCCAGGAGACGGTGACGTGGTCGGCGGCGTGGGTGATGTCGAGCAGGCCGTCGTAGTAGTCCTTGCCGTGCTCGCGGTCGGCGGAGAAGGAGTTGTGGTCGATCCACACCTTGGTGGACTCCTGGACGGTGATGCCGTCGGCGGGCGCGACCGGCTTGCTGATGTGGAGGTTGCGGACGACGACGTTGGTCTCCTCCTTGATGCGCAGCCCGCCGCCGGTGAAACCGGACGAGGAACCGGCGCCCAGGACGGTGGTGTTGGAGCCGATGTCGACCTGGCCGGTCAGGGATATCTGCCCGTCGACCCGTACGACCTTGGCGTTGTCGCCGGCGACGGCGGCCTTGAAGGCGGCGAGCGTGGAGACGGTGACGGCGGGCGCGTTGCCGCCTCCGGTGGTTCCGGCGCCGAAACCGATGGGCGCGGTCCCGGCGGCGGGCGCGGTCCCGCCGGCGGGCGCGGCGCCGGCGGACTGCGGGACAGATGGGTGAATCGATGTCGGAGATGGACGAGAAGGTGTACACGCGGA